>CBFCYQ010000060.1:0-13607 GCA_965602205.1 uncultured bacterium
AAGCACCCGCCGGCCCGCCAGCGCAAATTCATCAAACTGAACTACATAACTCAGACCGAAATAGCCCCGCCGACGTTCGTCGTTTTCGCCAACCACCCCAAGCTGATCGACAAATCATACATAGCCTACCTCGATAATCAAATCCGTAAAGAATTCGGCTTCAACGGGGTCCCGATTCGCCTGAAATTCAAACGCAAGTAATTACGTTCGGTATCCCGTCGGCCGCCGCCGGTGACCTCCCGCCGGGTTAGCCTCCTGATCGCTGTGATCTTCGCCAAACCGGGTTTTCCCTTGCGGGTCAATTATTTGGCCGGTCTGTCGATATTATGCCTATATGGTGAATCCGGCTGAAACTGAAGCCCGCATTGAAGACCTGGAGGCCAGGTTAGAAGCCAAGAAAGCCGATCTTCGCGACCTGGCCACTATGGGGGCGGTGATTACGTCCATCCTTGAAATCGATTCGGTTCTCTCGGTGGTGATGGATATGTCTATCCGACTGGTGGACGGTGAAGTGGGCCTGATCATGCTCGACGAAGGCGGCGAACTCAAGCCGAAAATCTCGTGGGGCGTACAGGAGGATTTTGTAAAGTCACTCACTTACAGAAACGACGGGCCTTTGGCGATCCACTGCTTCAACACTCAGGAATCGGTCATTCTCAACGAACTCGACGTCAAAGGCGACGCCGGTATCCTCATTAACTCCATTATTTGCCTCCCCGTCAAAAGTGGCGACCGATGCCATGGGATTCTGATGATAATCAATAAATCATCCGGTGATAATTTCGCCGCCGAGGATCAGGAGATGCTGGAGACCCTGCTAAATTTCGTGGCCGTCGCCATCGACAATTCGATTCTGATACAGGACAAACTCGCCAAGCAGCGCATGGAGCAGGAAATGTCCATCGCCAAGCAGATTCAGGAGACAATTCTCCCACAAAATATAGACGATATCGAAGGCTCTGAAATAGGCGCCGTATACTACCCGGCCCGTGAGGTCGGCGGTGATTTTTACGACGTTCACAGCATCGATAGAACCAAGTTCCTGGTCTTTATTGGCGACGTATCCAACAAGGGCGTCCCGGCGGCTCTGGTAATGTCGGCGGCGTCCGGGATAATAAAATCCATCCTGGCGGCCGACCCCAATATCGAGGTGGACCGACTGGCCGGCGGCCTGAACGACATTTTGGTAAAGCACATTATCAGGGACCGGGAGATGTTCGTGACGATGTTCATATGCAAGTTCGACCTGGATAGCAGGCAGCTTACATACTGCAACGCCGGTCACCTGCCGGGTCTATTCTGGGATGACGAAGCAAGAGCCGTGTGCGAGCTTGCCGAAGGCGGCACTATTATCGGCCAATTTCCCGCCATGCGATTTCAGCGCGGGCAAAGACGACTGGGCCGCAACGACCGGCTGTTTCTATTCACGGATGGGCTGACGGAGGCGACGGATGCGGACCGGAACCTCTTCGGGCGGGAACGCGCCGAACAGGTATTCTCGGTCGAGATCGGCCTGCCGCCCAAAGAATTCTGTGCCACCGTCAAAGAGTGGGTTGACAGATTCACCGCCGGGACGACCGCCGAAAACCAGGACGACTTTACGATCCTGCAGGTGAAGGTGTTATGACTATGACAGACTACGAATTCACATACATATCGGTTCTGGAGTCCGAGGCGAGGATGTTCGATAACCTCGTCGCCGTGCTGGACAAGCACCGAATACAGGGGCACCTGCGCCGGCGGATCCTGCTGGCTATGTCAGAAGCGTTTGTCAACGCCCTGGTTCATGCCAACGGCTTGAATCCGGTCAGGCAGGTGACGCTTTCGATAGGCGTAAACGAAACAGTGTTTTCTGCCGATATCGTTGATCAGGGCCAAGGGGGCGCGGAAAGGGTCCGATGTAAAAAGAAACCTGCCTTGCTGGCCGAAAATGGACGCGGTATCGATCTTATCAGGCACTGTTGTGATGCAGTCGAGTTCCTGCGTCATGGCTCCGGGGGAATGAAAGTCTCGATGAGATTCAGCAGGGACAATTCAGATGACAGGACACAAGACGCAAGACACAAAAGGTCACAAATCCACAGTAGTTACTCGGAGGAAGTCATGAACGTTAATCTGAAAGAACAAGGCTCCGTTACGATCCTTAGCCTCGATGGGAGGCTGGATCTGGCCAGTGGCTCGGCGCTGAAGGAGCAGGTTAAGGCGTTGCTGGAAAAAGGCAGGTCATCGATCCATCTCAACCTGACCCAGGTGGACTTCATCAACAGCTCCGGTCTGGGAGCTCTGGTGTCGATTATGAAGGAGACCAGGCTGCAAAAGGGTCGCCTGACACTGTCCAATCTGGCCAGTTATGTTCAGGAGATTTTCGACATCACGCAGCTCTCTCACATCTTTGAGATTTTCCCGACCGAACAGGAAGCCGTCAACTCATACCAGGCCGTGAACACCAACTGATTTGGGAGTTTGGAGCGGGTAATCAGGTACCATTATGAGTGAAGTCGTCGATCGCATAGGTCAGCTTCTTTCCCGGTTGCAGTCTCCGGACTTCTTTGAGCGCGAGGAGGCGGTAAGAGAACTCGGGCAATGCGCCGAGGACGAGGCCGTCGCCGGTCTGGTGCTGGCTATCGAGGATGCTGACCTGGGGATACGGGAACTGGCCGCCGATCTTCTGACGGCGATGAGGGGCCGGGTGGCCTCCCAACTGCTTGTCCGCTTTCTGGGACATGACGATATCGGTACCCGGAACCTTGCGGCCGAGATACTCGTGCGCATCGGCGAAGAAGCTGTACCCGTGCTTATCGATAACATAACCGATGATGATTCGAATGTCCGGAAATTCATCGTCGACATCCTGGGTCTCATAAAGGACACCCGCGCCGTCGAGGCCGTCTGTGCCCGGCTGAGTGATGAGAATACCAACGTGATCTGTTCCGCGGCCGAAGCGCTGGGGGAGATCGGCGCCGCCGGTGCCGTCGAGGCTCTGCTGGCGGCCGCGGAAACCGTCGAAGATGCTCGTCTGCCGGCTATCGAGGCCGTGGGTAAAATAGGTGACGCGGCCGTGCTGTCCAGCCTGTACGCTTATTCGGACACGCGCGACCCGATGCTGTTGTATGTGGTCCTGGAGGCTATCGGTAAGATTGGCGACAGAAGCGCCATTGAGCACCTCTCCGGTTTTCTGGATCACACGGACCGCACCATCGCGGAGGCGGCCCTGATGTCAACCATCGAAATCCTCTCCAAGAACGAGGATATCGCCGATTGGGAACTTCCCCTCGATCGCTTCAAGGATTTTCTTTTCGACGGTATAAGGACCAAGAACCGCACGGTCACCCAGTTTACGTTGAGCCGTCTGCCGCACTGGCACGGCCGCAATATCATCGGCGCCCTGATAGATGTCATGGAAGCCGTGGATGAAGAAGATGTGGACACGATTGCGGCGGTGTTAAAGGAAGTCGGTCGATCGGCCTCTCCGGTCATACTCGACAAGTTGGAGCAGGTGTCAACGCCCGTCAAAATGGCGCTTTTGGATATTCTAAAGAGTGTTAACGACGAAAAAGTAACCCGCCGCCTGCTGGCTTTTCTTGATGACCCGGACCCGGAAATCCGGCGAAAGACCGCCCACGTGATCGGCATGTCGGGCCACGTGTTCTGTCTTCCGGCGTTGCGGAAGCTTGCCGCCGATCCGGTCGGCCACGTCCGCTCGGCCGCGTTTGGCGCTCTGGGCTGGCTGGCGACGGAGGATGATATCGATTTTCTGTGCACCGGGCTGGACGATCGCTATCCGGACGTGCGCGAAGCGGTGGTGGGCGCCTTGATTCTCGTCGGCGGCAGAAAAGTCATCGACAGGTTCCGCACCGACCTTGAGCATCGAAGCGTCGAACGTCAGCGACTGGCCGTCTTGGGGCTGGGCATGATCGGCGACAGTGAAGTGGTGGCGTCTTTGCTGAGGGCGGTCAATCATCAGGAGGCTGCCGTCAGGAAGTCAGCTATCAACTCCCTCGTGCGCATAGGTGAAGTAGAGGATTTCGGGCCCCTCTTACTGGCCTTAAATGATGAGAACAGCGGTGTTCGAAAGGCTGCCATTTCGGCGGCCGTGTCTCTTCTGGGCGAGCGGGCCATACAGGATATCAGGGCCCTGCTCGAGGACGAAGACGTCTGGGTGCGCTACCTGGCAATCAACGGCATCGGAGACCTGGGTAAACATGAATATGGCGGCTATATCATGCCATATCTGCACGATGAACAAGATATTATAAAGATAGCGGCGGTCAAGGCACTGGCCCAATTGGGATACCAGAAAGCCGTACCGGAATTGAAGCGCCTTCGCGAGCAAAGAAATCGCGATGTCGCGGACGCCGCCGTAGCAGCTTTGACCACGATAGGAGGCATCACGTAATGCAACAACCGTCGATATTGGTCGTCGATGACGAATTACTGATTCGCGATCTTCTGTACGATTTCTTTCAGGGCCAGGGATGGCAGATTGCGGTCGCCGAAAGCGGCGAAAAAGCCCTGGAGATTCTGGGTTGCCGCAAGGTTGACGTCCTGCTTACGGACATAAAAATGCCGGATATGGACGGCCTGACTCTCACCGCGCAGATCAGGGAGAGCCATCCGGATTTGCCGGTGGTCGTCATGACCGGTTATCCGTCAGTTGACTCGGCCGTCACAGCCCTCCGACAGAAGGTGGCGGACTATATCATCAAGCCGTTTAACATCAACCAACTTTTCAAGGTAGTCGAATCGCAACTGAAAGCGATTGCCGGCAGCGCCGACGGAACGGCGAACGGCGAGACGTAAACGGTGTGGTGTTAACATAGAGGAGTCGCCGCATTGGGGAAACCCGTGCGTGAGGCCTGGGGTTGAGAACGAATGGCCAGAATTAAAGGGTGGGATATGCTGACAAATCCGGCTACTGAGCCAGAAATGTCAAATGAAGAGTTTGTCCTTATACGGGACTACCTGCATGAGAAAAGCGGGATCTACTTTGCCGAGAGTAAGAAGTACCTGGTTTGCAACAGATTGGTCAAGAGGATGGCCGAGCTGGGCCTGCGGACCTATCGTGATTACTTCTATCACGTCAAATACGATACCTCGCTACGGGAGTTCAACCAACTCATGAATTTGATAACCACCAATGAAACCAGCTTCTTCAGGAACGAACCCCAACTGGTGTCGTTCGCTGATGAAGTTCTGCCTGTGCTGGTGGATGAAAAGAGGTCAGGCCCGGTGCCCGGATCACTGCGGATATGGTCCGCGGGCTGCTCCACGGGGGAGGAACCCTACACTTTGGCAATCCTGATTCTGGAGAAGCTGGCGCCGCTGGCAGGCAGGCACGTAGAGATTGTCGCCAACGACATTTCCGAAAACGTAATTCAGAAGGCCCGTCGGGGCGAATATCGCGGCATTACCCTCCGGAATGTGCCGACCGGGTTTCTGGATCGTTATTTCACCAAAAGCGGTGATGCGTACCGTGTGAATGCCGACGTGAAGTCCCTGGTTAAGTTCTCGCATCTGAATTTGAGTGATTCGCGCAAGCTCTCGATCAACTCCGATTTCGATGTTATTTTCTGCCGCAATGTCATGATCTACTTTTCCGATGAGGTCAAGAGGCGGCTGGTGCGCGCCTTCTACAACGCCCTGAGACCGGGCGGCTATCTCTATATCGGGCACTCCGAAACCCTGCACGGAATTTCCAAGGCTTTCAAACTGGCCTATTTCAAGAATGCCCTGGTTTACCAGAAGGAAGGGGCCGACGCGGCCGGGGATCAGGCTGCCCCGAAAGCGAGGGCCGCACAGGAGTCTCTGGAGACCACGAGAATAGTGCTGAGTGACCACGACCCCAGGGGCGGCGCCGACCGGGCCCGGGTTCTTCTAAACAAGATCAAACCTATGTCTGTGAATGAATAAAATGTATGGAAATAACAGGAAAGAGCCTATGGCCAAGACAATTTTAGTCGTTGACGACTCTCCGACGGTGGTGAAATTTGTCTCATTCTCGTTGAGAAACAGCGGCTACCAGGTGGTCACGGCGTGTGACGGAATGGATGCTATCGAGAAAATCTCCGGCATGCCGGACCAGGTGGACTTGATCATCACCGACCTCAACATGCCCAACCTGGACGGCTACGCCCTTATAGAAACTCTTCGTCAAAACGAGGTGCACCGCCGTACGCCGATTATCATTCTTACCTCGGAGGAGAGTGCTCACGAGCGGCGAAAAGGCCTTGAGGCCGGCGCCGACTCATACCTGGTAAAACCGTTCAAGTCCTCGTTACTGCTTGACGAGGTCTCCAGGTACCTTAAGGCAGAGGAACCATATCACATGAGGAGGCAGCGTGCCTGATTTGAAAATCCTGGCGGTAGACGACAGCCCCACCATGCGGCGTATTATCGTGAATACACTGAAAAGGGCCGGGTACACTGACGTCGTGGAGGCCAGTGACGGTAAAGACGCGCTGGCAAAGTTGAAGGTGGACAAGATCAATCTGGTAATCACCGACTGGAATATGCCCGAGATGGACGGCCTCACCCTCGTGACCACGCTTCGTTCTATGGACGAATATAAGGAACTACCGGTGTTGATGGTAACGACCAGATCGGTTAAGGAAGATATTGTTCAGGCTCTCAAAGCGGGTGTCAACAACTACATCGTCAAGCCGTTCACTCCTGACACTCTAAAAGAAAAAATAGAACTCGTGCTGGCAGGCTAGAGGAGGGTATTATGTCTGGCCCACAAGAATTTCCCGGAAAAATAGAAGAGGTCATCAAGGGATTGGCCGAATCTATCAACAACATGGCCGAGAGGATCAAAGGCCTGCAGAATCCGCTGTCCGAATCACAGGAAAACGTGCCCAAGGCGACGAAGCAGCTGGATAAGATTGCCAAACAGACCGAGGCTGTCACGCATCACATGCTGGATACGATCGAGCAACTCACGCAGCGCGAGCAGGATGTCATGAACGGTCTCAAGCAGATTAAGATAATGGCCGCGGACGGCAACTGCGAAAAGGTGCAGTTAATGGCCGACGGTCTCATCGAGAAAACCAACCGGTCCAGTAACGACGCCTTTAGTATCATGAACGCTCTCCAGTTCCAGGATATAACCAGCCAGCAGATGAATCACGCCGCTGCCATGCTCGAGGAAGTCGAGACCAAGCTGCTTCAGATAATCTCGGTGATGCACGGCGACATTGAAGCGGATTCCGTTAACTGGAGTACCCAAATAGAAAACGACAGGGTTTTTGATCCTCATGCCGATATGGTCGGTCGGAAGACACCGCTGGAGGATATTGACTCCATTTTCGAGAAAAAAGAAACGCCGTAGTATTCGTCGTCTTGTGATAGGACCTCCCGGTGACTAAGGATGTTGACATCCAGCTGGACGAGTTAAAGGAAATCATCGGTGATTTCCTGGTCGAGGCTGATGAATTGATCAGTTCTCTTGACGGCAATCTGGTCGAATTGGAATCCGCCCCCGGTGATGTTTCCCTTATAAATGAAGTTTTCCGGGCCGTGCACACCATTAAGGGAACCTCGAGCTTCCTGGGACTTGCTCAGATTACGGAATTGACGCACCGCGCCGAAGACGTCCTGAACAGACTCCGTAAGTCCGAGTTGGCAGTCACTCCTGAAATTATGGATGTGCTTCTCGAATCCGTAGACAGCCTCAAGGGCCTGGTTGACGACGTCCGGTGCGGGGACGGCAGGGTCCACGACCTCAGTGGCATCCTGACAAAACTGAGCGCTGTGAGCGGTCTGGGTGATGAGGTGACACCCGCCACCAAGACAGATCAGAGATCGCCCTTGCCGGAGATGGAGAAACACTCGGAAAGGGCGACCGCGACGATAAGGCCAACCGGCGAGAAGACGATTCGAGTTAGCGTGGAGCGCCTGGACACCCTGATGAACATGATGGGTGAGTTAGTCCTTGGCCGGAACAGCCTCATGCAGTCGGTGAACGAGTTGAATGCCGGCCGCGCCGGAGATTATGATCCGGAAAGACTCAACCAGGCCTCGACCGCCGTCAGTTTCATCACCAGCGAGCTCCAGATGGCCGTCATGAAAATGCGAATGCAGCCGATCGGGAGAGTTTTCAGCAAATTTCCGAGACTGGTCCGCGACCTGGGGCGGGACCACGAAAAGCAGATCCGGCTCGTGTTGTCGGGTGAGTCCACCGAGCTTGACAAGTCGGTTATCGAAGAAATCAACGATCCCCTGGTGCATATAGTCCGTAACAGCTGTGATCATGGTCTCGAAGGACCCGAAGAGAGGGCCGCCAGTGGCAAACCGCCCACAGGCACTATCACGCTTGCCGCCAGCCAGCAGGGTTCCCATATTCTTATAAGGGTCGACGACGACGGCCGAGGTCTGAATACTGAGGCCATCGTCGCCAAAGCCGTTGAGCGCGGTCTGGTGAGTGAGGCCGACCGGCGCGCGATATCCGATACCGAAATCTGTAATCTGGTTTTCGAGCCGGGTTTCTCCACGGCTGAAAAAGTCACCGATGTCTCCGGGCGCGGCGTGGGGATGGATGTCGTTCGCACAAACATCGAGAGGCTGAACGGTACGGTGGAACTGAACTCCCGTAGCGGCGTCGGCACCGCCATCACCATCAAGTTGCCCCTGACCCTGGCGATTATCCAGGGGCTCCTGGTCCAAAGCGACAACGACGTCTTTGTCCTGCCCATGTCATCCGTCCATGAGACGGTCAAAACCACGGACGTGCACATCCATTACATAAACCAGCGGCCCGTGTTCAGGTTGCGCGACGACGTCATACCTATCATCGGCCTGCAGGATTCGCTCGGCCTGCAAAAAAGCCGCCTCACCCTGACCGAGAAACCATATGTCGTGGTCGCCGGTCAGGCGGAAAAGAAACTGGGCATAATGGTTGACTGCTTTCTCGGTCAGGAGGAGGTTGTGGTTAAGTCGCTGGGCAGTTACCTGGGCAACAGCCGGGGAGTGTCCGGGGCCACCATTCTGGGAGATGGCCGCATCCGCCTCATTATAGACGTCGGCGGACTGTATGCATCGGCGAAAAGAACGGGCGGGATGGAGCCGGTCCAGTTATGACCACGACCGAACCAACCATCAAGATTCTGGTAGTCGACGACTCGGCTTTTATGCGCAAGGCCCTGAGCATGATGCTCGAGTCCGACCCTGCTATTAAGGTCATCGGAACCGCCCGGGACGGGGAGGAGGGCGTGGAAAAAGTGCGTCGTCTTAAGCCGGATTTGGTGACGATGGATATTGAAATGCCGCGAATGGACGGTTTGACGGCCCTGCGAGAGATAATGCTCAAAAACCCGGTTCCGGTCATGATGATTTCGTCGCTGACGACGGAGGGTGCCGGAGCCACGCTGGATGCCCTGGAGATGGGTGCGGTCGATTTTATCCCCAAACAGCTCTCTTATGTCAGCCTCGATATCATCAAAATCAAAGACGAGATGTTGACCAAGATAAAGAATATCGCCCGGCGGAAGAACGCTATCTTGGCCGGACTTATGCGTTTCAGCGCGGCCGGCAAGTGCCGCTCGACGGGCAACGGAAAGCCCGCCGCGAAGCGGCCGCTCAGCCCCGGTCATAAGCACCATGCCAGGGTGGAAATCGTCACGGTAGGCGCCTCGACAGGCGGTCCCCCGGCCCTGCAGCAGATTATACCCCGGCTGCCGGCCAATCTCCCGGCGGCCACTCTCGTCGCTCAGCACATGCCGCCGACCTTTACTACCTCGCTGGCGGAACGACTCAATAACCTGTCGCGCGTAACGGTCAAGGAAGCGGAGGATGGCGATCCCGTGGAACCGGGAACGGTTTATATCGCTCCCGGAGGCAAGCAGATGACCGTCTGGAGGACAGCCCGCACTGCCCATATCATCGTGGAAGACGGTCCTCCCGACGTTCTCTACCGTCCCTGTGTCAACGTGATGATGAATTCGGTTGCCAGGTATTACGCCTCGAACATTCTTGCCGTCATTCTCACGGGCATGGGCAGCAATGGTCTCGAGGGAGCGCGCCTGGTCAAGGAACAGGGCGGAGTCGTCATAGCACAGGACGAGCAGACCAGCGTTGTCTACGGCATGCCGAAGGCGGTGATCGATGCCCGCCTGGCTGACAGCATTCTTCCCGTGGACGAGGTTGCCGCGGAAATAGCCGGTTACTTTTAGGAAAAGTTTTTGTTGAACCGGTGCCGATTTAGCGCTAAAATCGCTCGACAGTAGGAATGGGACTTATCATGGATGATACAAGCAAAGTCGCGTCTGAATCTTTGACGGAAGCCGAGAAGATCTCGAAATTTACCGAGTCGTATGCCTCTTTCAGCCGTATTGTCAATTCTCTGCAAAGAAAGTATATCGAACTCAAAGATGAATTCTCCGCCCAGAACCAGCAACTGGTCGATGCCAACAAGAAGCTGGTCGATCTGGGCAGGCGTAACCTGGCCGCCACACAGTTTCTAAACGGTATTCTCAATTCGATATCCGTCGGCGTCATCGCCATCGATCAGAACGGGCGCGTCACGCATTTTAATCCGGCGGCCTCGGTTATCCTCGGAATTTCGCAGGACGAACCGCTGGGCAAGGCCTACCGAGAAATAATACCGCCGGGAACACCGGTTGATGCCAACGCTCTCAGGACGTACGAGACGGGGTGCGAGGCTGATGCCAGGGAGCGGACGATTGAACTGGCCGACGGCAGCCGCCTGAACCTGTCGGTGTCGACGGCCATTCTCAGAGACAACGACGGCCGGCCGACGGGGGCTGTGGAAGTCCTGCATGATTTCACCAAAATAGAAAAGATGGAGCAGGAGATAGTTCGGCTGAATACGCTGGCGGCTCTGGGCGAGATGGCCGCCACCATTGCCCATGAAGTGCGCAATCCTCTTTCCGGGATCAGCGGCTTTGCCGCCCTGCTGGAGCGGGATCTGGACGAGGACGATCCGCGGCGTGACCTGGTGAAGAAGATTACTCGCGGCGTCAACAGCCTCAACGATACCGTGGCGACACTGCTCAGCTACACCCGCTTCGAAGAAATGAACAAGAGGGAAACAGCTTACGGTGATTTTCTGCAGGCTGTCATAGACCAGTTCGCGAATGACGGTGCGGACAAGATGGCTGATACCGATATTGTACTGGCTCACCCCGACGATCCGGAATCGTCAAAGGCTTCGCTGCTGATCGACCAGATGCTGTTTCGCCAGATTTTCTTCAATATGTTTTCCAACGCGATTGAGGCCTGTGAGAGCGGCGGCCGGATTGAGATCACCTATCGTAAGCTGTCGCGGCAGGAGGCGACGACAAAATACGGCGACGTGCTGCTTCTGGGACTGGATGAGACCGTAGTGGAGACGATAATCGTCGACAACGGGCCGGGCATACCGGAAGAACATCTGGAGAAGATATTCTCACCGTTCTTCACCACTAAACCCGGCGGCAACGGTCTGGGTCTGGCGGTGGCGGTGAAGATTGTCAAGGCTCATGGAGGAGAGATAATCGCAGAAGCCGCCCCGGATGGCGGGAGTATGTTCCGGCTTCTGATACCGATAAAAATGTAGGATGCAAACTCGGAGCAAGAAGTGATGCAGTATTCCGTTTTAATCGTTGATGACGATAAGCTGGTGAACGATTTCCTGGTCGAGACAATTCGGCGAGCAGGCTATGAGTGCCGCGCCGTCTTTTCCGGAGAAGAAGCCCTGGCCGAGTTTAACCAGAGAAACTACGACATCGTGCTGAGCGATCTCAAAATGCAGGGCATGGACGGCATCAGTCTTTTGAGTCGAATCAAAAGTACATACCCGGAAACCGTGGTGGTGATGATGACGGCTTACGGAACCGTCGAAACGGCCGTCAAGGCCATAAAACTGGGCGCCTACGATTTTCTTCTGAAACCGGTGTCGCCGGAAACGGTGGAACACATTCTGAACCGGGTTACGGAAATCGTCAGGCTGCGCTCGGAGAATGCAATCCTGCGCCGGGACCTGTCCCACAAGTTTCAGAATATTATCGGCAAATCCAAGGTGATGAAGGAAGTTTTCGATTTAATCCAGTCGGTGGCCGATGCCCGTTCCACCGTCCTGGTAACCGGCGCCTCCGGGACCGGTAAGGAATTGGTGGCCCGGGCCATCCACTACACTTCCAACCGGGCCGGTGGGCCTTTCATAAAGCTCAACTGCGCCGCTCTTCCGGAGAACCTGGTCGAGGCGGAATTGTTCGGATATGAAAAAGGCGCTTTCACCGACGCCAAAAAGACCAATCGCGGCCGATTCGAACTCGCCGACGGCGGGACTTTGCTGCTGGACGAGATTTCGGAAATGCCCCTCAACCTGCAGTCCAAGCTGCTGAGGGTCCTTCAGGAAAGAGAATTCGAGCGCATTGGCTCCAGTTCAACGATATCCGTAAATGTCCGTATTGTAGCGACATCCAATAGAAACCTCAAGGAATACATTAGTAACGGCCGTTTCCGCGAAGACCTGTTCTATCGCCTGAATGTAATCCCGGTGCACCTGACGCCGCTCTGTGAGCGCAAGGAGGACGTCCCGGTCCTGACGGAACACTTTATTGACAAATACAACCGCGAGAATTCCAAGAGCGTACGCGGAATCGACGAGGTTGCTCTCAGGCTGCTGGTCAAATACCACTGGCCGGGAAATGTCCGGGAACTGGAGAATCTCATTGAGAGAGCCGTGGTTACTGCCGGCAGCGAATACCTGACCGAGGATGATTTCCCGACTGAACTGGCCCTGGGGCCGATCGGCGACCAGTTGCCGTTCCTGAAAGTGCCGATGAGGCTGGAGGAGGGCAATAAGTACCTCATTCTGAAGACCCTCGAGAAATTTAACGGAAATAAGACCAAAGCCGCCGAGGCCCTTGGCATCACCACCAGGACAATCCGGAACAAGCTGGCTGAATACCGCGTGGATGAGCCCAACTGGCAGCCGTCATAGCCGGTCGGGTGCCGGTTTTTCTCTCCATAAACCATTTTCACTATAACAGATGGGGCTTTCTGCCGATAATCTAAGCTAAGGGCTGATAACGCCCGTTGTTTGACGGATTTTCGCCACCGACTGGGGTGTTGTTGATATGGACCTGGCTACGTTTATCGGTTTAATCATGGCCGTCGGGGCCATCGGCGGCGGTTTCCTCCTTGAAGGGGGAAATCTCGACGCGGTGTTTCTGACGGCGCCAATGCTCATCGTGCTGGGCGGTACACTGGGTGCGACCACCGTGACCACTTCCGTGCAAACGGTTGTCCGCGTCCCCGCTTATTTGAAGATTGCCGCTTTCAATCGTACTCACTCCTTTTCCCGGACAATTGACGCCGTCATAGTTATGGCGGAGAAAGCGCGCCGGGAAGGTATTCTCGGACTCGAATCCATCCTGAAGGACATTGAACACCCGTTTCTCAGAAAAGGAGTGCGTCTGGTCATCGACGGCACCGAGGTGACCGTTCTGCGGGATATTCTCGAAACAGAGATTGCCTACGTTGAAGAGCGGCACAAGAAGGGGATAAACTTCTTCCAAAAGGCCGGCGGCTTCTCGCCGACGATGGGTATCCTCGGGACCGTTCTGGCCCTGATTCATACGCTGGGCAATACTTCCGACGCCTCCGTC
>CBFCYQ010000061.1:0-13524 GCA_965602205.1 uncultured bacterium
CAACCTTCTCCGCCACGATGCGGTAGAGCGGCTTGCCCTCTACATTGAGAAGCTGAAAATCCTTGGCACCGGTATTGGAGGTCAGGCAGAGCACAAAGACTCCTTTACCCTCATATTCCAGGAACGGCCGCATGGAGTCGTATCCCATGTACGGATTCAAAGTCACCCAATCGGCCCGGAGCCTGTCATACAGCGACTGAGCATAGTGCGAGGCGGTGTTACCGATATCGCCCCGCTTGCCGTCGATGATGACCGGTATGTCGTCGGGGATGCGTTCAACCAGTTGCCTCAGAAGCGAAAGTCCATCCGGTCCGCAACTCTCATAAAAGGCGATATTGGGTTTATAGGCACAGACCGAGTCGGCGGTAGCCTCGATGATGCGACGAGCAAACTCATACATGCCCTTGATGGATTTGGCGAGGTCCGGCGGCATACGTTTCGGGTCCAGGTCCAGCCCCAGGCAAATCATCGATTTATTTTTATCCTGCGCATTGAGAAGTTTCTTAACAGCACTCATTTAGGTACTCCGTTCGTTCATTAACATATGTATCAGTTTCCGTACTTCCGCACTTTCCCGATTAAATCCGAGGCGGCCCCGAGTTTCTTATGTTTCAAATAATCCGCCAGGCCTTTAACCATCTTTACCGGACCGCCGGGATCTACGAATAAGGATGTTCCCACCTGGACGGCGGTGGCGCCACACAACATGAACTCGACGACATCGCGGTAATCCGCGATTCCCCCGATGCCTATGATGGGCAACCGGCAACGGCTGGCATGCACGGCCTCGACCATGGCCAGCGCCACGGGTTTGATAGCCGGCCCGGTCAGGCCTCCCTTGTTGTTAGTGAGTTTCGGTTTCCAGGTTTCGATGTCGACCGAGGTTCCCACCAGGGAGTTGATGACAGAGACGGCGTCGGCGCCACCCTGCTCCGCGGCCAGTGCGATCTGCACGATACTGGTCACGTTGGGCGACAGCTTGGCGATAATCGGCCGCGAGAAGACTTTCTTGACAGCGGCCACCGATTTTTCCGTCATCACCGGGTCGGAGCCGAATTCCAAGCCGCCCTCGTCGACATTGGGACAACTGATATTCAACTCGATCATATCCACCCGTTCGCATTCATCCAGGCGGGCACATATCTCAACATACTCGGCGAGTTTGGAACCGGCCACATTTACGATAATCCTGGTTTTCTGTTTTTCGAGAAAAGGTATTTTATCGGTTAAGAAGGCATCGATACCCACATTAGCCAGCCCGATGGCGTTGAGCATGCCCGAGGCGGTTTCCGCCGTCCGCGGCGGCGGGTGGCCCAGGCGGGGATTTCGCGTAATTGATTTCGTCACCAGAGCGCCCAGCCGGGAAAGAGGAAAAATCTGCGCCAACTCTTCTCCGTAACCGCAGCAACCCGAGGCCGTCATAACCGGGTTGGCGAACTCGACTCCGGCGATGGTAACTTTCAGATCGGGTGTCATAAGTCGATCTCCCCCAGCGCAAAGACCGGGCCGTCACAACACACCCGCGCGTAGCCGCCCTTGACAAGAGGCACCACGCACCCCAGGCAGATGCCGGTCCCGCAGGGCATGGGCGCCTCGACTGATATCTGTCCCGGGATACCGTACTTCAGCCCCAGGGCGTCGGTGGCCTTGAGCATCCCCTCCGGACCACAGCCGTAGATTCTGAGTCCGGTGGTTCCGTGGTCTTTTATGAACCGCTCCACCGGTTCTGTAATCAGACCCTTCCGGCCCAGGGAACCGTCCTCGGTGACGGGATGAAAGTTGACACCCAGCCTCTTAATCCGCCGGCTGTCCAAAATGTCCGGTGCACTTTTGCCGCCGTAAAAAAATTCGATAGAGTCGGGAGGATGATCGCGCCTGACCATTTCCGCGGCTAAATACAGCAGCGGCGGGTAGCCGATACCGCCGGCGACAATTATGGCCCTGTGACTGCGCCCGGGCATCCGGAACGGCACTCCCAGAGGCCCTAAGACGTTGACGGTATCACCCTTACGGAGAGAACTCAGAAGACGGGTTCCCCGCCCGAAGACTTTGAAAATGATCTCCAACTCCTGATTCTCAATAACGGTATTGGCGATGGAGAAAGCTCTCCGGAAGGGCACGTCTGTTGAGGGCAACAGGATATGCACAAAATGCCCCGGCCGGCACACCTTGACACGGCGGTAAGGCGCGAAGGTCAGGGAATAATAGTCGTTGCCAAGGTTTCTCTTTTTTATTACGAACGTGTCTTCACACGTTGGCTTCGTCATCTCAGATATTTGTAAACAAACCAGTAGCCGCCGCTTTCGTCAGGAGCGAGATTATACTGCACGACCCGGTTGGAAATCTCCAATGGATCGAACCACATCGAGGCTACCGTATTCGAGGCTCTGGTGTTGATCTCCTCGTTCTCCGACCTGACTTTCAGGACATAATCCGTAACTTTGCCCGAAAAATCAAGCAGGATTTGGAAGTACAGGTAGAAATCCTGCTTCTGAATACCATACGCCTGCGTGGGAAACTCAAACTCCTCCTCGGTCTCGGTCGGCTGAAGATCAAGCAATATCAGGGTATCACCCGCTGGTCCCCGGTAGAGTGATTCCTGGGGATCGACATACTCATCGCTCTCGGTGTCGGTAGTATCTTCCTTGGCGCCCGGTCCATCGTCAAAGGAATCACCCCTGTCGCGCTCGGTTGGCTTTTCCTGGGGTTCGTTTTTGAGCACCGGCTGAGGCGTATACTTGGTGCGACGGGTGGCTTCGGTGGCCCACTCGGTACCCGGAAAGGAGTCGGCCAGGGCGGTGTAGGCCAGCAAGATAGAGGAATCCCCCGGACTGGCGTATGTTTCCTCCAGCCAGATCTGGTTAAAGCGGGCGTGCAGATAGTGCCTGGAGTCGGGAAAACTATCCACGACATACTGGTAGTTCTCGCGGGCCGTCTCGTAATCATCATTGTCCACCAAAGCATCTTCAGCCCGCTTCATGTATACCTGCGCGTAACCGGTGTCGGCCTCGGTGCCGAGCCAGCCAAGCGCCGCCAGGGCCTCCGAAAGGAAATCGGATCTCGGGTAGTCCGCCAGAACCTGCCGGAGGATCGAGTCGGCGCCGAGTGTATCATTAAGATTCTCCTTGTACATCCCCGAGAGCGCGATCGCTGCCTTGGGGACCAGATAGGAGGTGCTGAAGGAGTCAACTATGTACCTCAGTTCAAGGATCGCCGTATCCGGTTTGTCGAGGCTGAACCAGTATAGCTCGGCCAGGTTATACTGAGTTTCGGCGGCCTGGTCAATCATCTCCTGGGTGGTGGTGGAGTCAATCTCCAGGGTACGGGCATAGGTGCTGAGTTTTCCGATGTCGGATGAGCGTTGCAGAGCATCCTTGCCGAAATCGGTGGTGCGGCCGGCCTCGACGGCCTTTTCGTAATACTCCTTGGCCTTGACCAGCTCGTCGTAATCAAACTGATACATCAGTCCGAGGTAATAATTGGCCTTGGCTATATCTCTCGACCGGGTAGCTTCGCTGGCGACCTGTTCATAGATAAGTTCGGCCTGCAGTAATTCGTCGTCATATTCATAACCTTCGGCCAGCGCCAGCCGCAGAGACCCCAGGGAATCGAAATACACCTCGTCGGAGGCAAGCGTCTGCAGATAGTCAAGACCATCATCGATGCGTTGGAGGCGATACGAACTGATGGCCGCCTGAAAGAGAGCGTGGTATTTTTCATCTTTGTCAGGGTCCATCCCCAGGATCTGCAGGTACGCGCCAAGGGCGTCGTTGAAACGGAATTGCTCAAAAAACGCGTCGGCGATATAACGCTGTGCCAGCTTTTTCTGGGTGGCATCACCGAGGGAATCGCGCACGGCGCGGAAATAACCTTCGGCATCATCGTACTGTTTGGAGTCAAAATGATATTCGCCAAGGGCCAGGGCGGCCTCCGTCTTGTAATCGCGAGGGAAATCCTCGCGGAAAACCTGCTCGAAAATCTGGCGAGCGTCATCCATATCGTCCTGTTCCAGCTTTGCCTTTGCCAGGTATACCGTGGACTCGCGGCCGAATTTCGAATCGGGGTAGTTGGCCAGAATTTCCCGGAAACGCCGCTCGGCCCTGGAGTACTGCTCGGTGTAAAAATATGACACACCCAGGATAAATAAAGCGTCGTCATACCATCTGGACTTGGGATGATTCTCGACGACCTTCAGCGACTTCTCAATGGCGAGATTGTATTTCCCCTGTCCCCCCCGGGACCGACGGCTTTTGGCACTCTTCCGCGACTTCTCAGCCTCGTTGAAGGCTTTGCGGGCGTTGTAGAACGTGTTATAGAACACGCAGCCGGACAGCGCGAACGCCAGCAGGACGGCTACGCATAGACCGCAGAATAGTCTTATGGGGACAAGTCTCATCAATATCAGCCGACTTCCACTTTTACAGACCTTATACCACTCATAAGATACGTAGTTTCGAGCCTATTCAGCATCGATTTTCCTGACCAATTCCTCTACCAGTTGCGGCAGTAACTCGCCCGATTTGGCCGGGAAATAGAAATCGGCCAGGCCGCTCAGCGGGGTGGGGTCAGGGTTAATCTCTACCAGCGTAGCCCCATGCTGTTTGGCAGCTACGGGCAGCGAGGCGGCCGGGTGAACGACGGCCGAGGTGCCGACCGAGAAAAAAACATCGGCCCGCTCGGTTTCGTGGAAGGCGTTCTGAATGGTCTGACTGTCGAGAGTCTCTCCGAACCAAACCACATCCGGCCTGATCTTGCCGCCGCAGTCGGGGCAGGCAGGGATGCACTCGGGGTCTATCTCGACATCGGCGTCAAACGAACGGCCGCAGCCAAAACACTTGTTGTCGTTGATGTTGCCGTGCAACTCCAGAATGTTTTTGGTACCGGCGGTCTTATGAAGACCATCCACGTTTTGTGTTATTAGAGCAAAATGCTCAAAGCGGCCCTCCAGGTCCGTGATGGCGCGGTGACCCGGATTGGGCCGGACCTTGCCGATCAGTTGCCGCCGCCAGTTGTACCATTCCCAGACCATCCTGGAATCGGCCTCAAACGCCTCCGCCGTGGCCAATTCTTCGGGCCGATACGTGTGCCACAGACCTTCTTTTCCCCTGAAGGTCGGGACCCCGGACTCGGCCGACATCCCGGCCCCGGTGAGGACGGCGCACCTGCGGCAGTCAGCTAAAATGTTTACCAGTTCGCCCAGCATAGGGGGAAGATACAGCCGGTGATGGGAAAAGACAAAGCAAATGTTGACAGGCTTAACCGAAAGGGTTAAGCGGGTGGAACAATGCACGTATTATGATGGTGTCGTTGGCGTCTGTCTTCTACAGGGAACCAACCCCGCGGGCCGTTACGGTAGCTCCAGCCACGTCATGAATGGCGCCGGCTTCGAGCGTGAAACTGACCATAACCGGCCGGTCGCCGATACTGACGCGGAACAGGTGCAGGACCGTCGTACCCTGATAGACTTTTTCGAATCCAGCCTCCGACAGTGACACCGTGAAAAGGGGCATATGCCAGACATCAGATTTGTTGTCGGAAGATACCGCCACCGCCAGGTTGCGGTACTGGTCTACCAGGGCGCAGGTGTTGGCCTGCGCATGCTGACCCGGTGAATCAAGGTAAGCCTCGGCTGCCCGCCTGCCGTCGATGAGGATGAAACGGTCTTCGGCGTGGCCGGCCTGAAAATTGAAATTGTTTTCTACTGCAAAAATCACCTGCAGGTCCTCGGGGTGCGTCGTGGAAATCTCATACTCTACCCTGATCCTCTCCGAATTGTTTTCGAACAGGAACCTTTTGACCACTTTGATAGGAACGGGACTGCCGGCCTGCCACAGGCGCCCCTGGCGGGACATAGTCACGCGAAGCTCATCCGTATGGATGCGATAATCGAAGGGCTCGACGATGAAATCGCCTTCCTCTTTGTATCGACCGACTCGGAACTGTTCGAAATCGATATCCTCAGCCAGAAAGTGGTCAACAAAACAGCGCTTCAGATACCAGTCTTCGATCAGGTAGTCCTTCAAGCCGTCTTCTTTTGCCAGCACGAGATCATGAATCGATGTTGTCTGGCCGTGAGCGGCACTGGTGACGGCCCGATCCAGTCTGAGATGATAGCCCTCGCGTCGCCGGGTGAGCGTGTCGGTAACGTTGAAGCCGTGGCGGTTAAGAGACAGGTCCAGCAGCATGCCACCATGACTCGGCTTCAATACGGAACTCAATTTCTCACTGCTGATTACAATCTCATTGTGCCCGTCGGCATCGTAGTCGGCTTCTGTAATACTGGTATCCGTGGTGTCCATCAGTTCATTGAGTCCGGCGTCGGCCTCGATCAGGTTGGCATATACGGCCTGCCTGATATGGGGCAGATAGAGCCCACCGAAAACGCCGTGCCAGTAAGGGCAGTTGCACTGTCCCGCATACAGTCTCTGCCGTATCGGTTGCGCCAGTTGCTTTTTTTTGGGATGGGTTTCTTCGAACTCGGCAAGTCTGGCCGATACCGCCAGCATCTTCTTATGCATCAGGTTTGACTCATCATACTTGGCAAGGAAACCCCGCCAGTGCCCGCCCCTGATAAAACGGCCGTATTTTTCGAGCATACCCTGGTCTTTGAGCCAGTGCTCGAAGTTCTCATATTCCAAAAAGGCCTTTGGGGGCAGGGCCCAGTGCAGCATCTCGGCATACGAGGCAGTCGGCAGATAGACGCGGCCGGCCGGTTTCTCCCTGGCGGCCTGTCCCAACGGGATCACTTCGAGCCAGTCGGCGTTGCGCTGGAGGGCATCGAAAAAGTTTTCCAGCCACTTATCCCGATAGCAGTGTTCGTGCGTATCGGGCCAAATGCCGAACTTCTCGCCGTCGTCAGCGTAGATCGCCAGGCCGGTGGGATTGGCCTCCGCCTGCCGCCTCAATTCGGCGATGACTTCATCCACGGTGCCGAAAGGAATCAGATAGCGAAGCCGTTTCTGAATTGGCAGCAGGGTCACTTTGAAGCCCTCGTTTTCAGTGACAAAGGGGCCCGTAAGCTGGTCCTGTTCCAGTCCGGCATAGATGAAATGTGTATCATCGATGGGCAGAAATGTCACGCCTGATCGGGCCAGCACTTTCGGCAGGTGCGGTTCCCAGATACGCTCGGTAAGCCAGAGGCCTTCGCAAGCGACCTCGAAATGGTCCTCGATATACTTGTCCAGCATCGAGATCTGACCGACGATATCCCGCTCGGGAATCGACGACAGGATCGGCTCATAGAAACCGCCGGTAAGAAGCTCAATCTGGCCTCGGTCTACCATCTTGCCTACAATTTCAAAGTAGTCCGGGTGGTTTTTTTCCTGCCAGCGCCAGAGAATACCGGATTGATGCAGCGATATGGCAAGATTTTCGTATCGCTTGACCAATTGCAGAAACGGCAGGTATGCCTTCTTGTGGGCCTCTTCGAAAACGGCTTCGAAATTGCCCACCGGCTGATGATTGTGAATACCGAAAGCCAGTTTGAACTTGCTCATACTGCTCAGAACAACTCCACCTTGAGATTTATATACTTACGCGGGTTTTCCCGGATATCGTTAATCAAATCATCAATATTGTCGGCGGTTCGCCGCAAGTCGTCGTACAGCCTCCGGTCGCTGACCAACAGTTGCAGTGTCCCTTCGGGATCGTTCATACTGGCGGCGAAGTCCCGAAGATGCAAAGACAACGTGTCCATTCTCACGACGAACTTATCCAGACCGTCAGAGACTCTTTCAAAGCGCTGAACCGCGGAGTCGACTCGGTGTGAATTATCTGTCAGCATGCGGTTTAGCTGGCTGGAGGCCTTGTAGAAGTTGTCAACGGTTTTGTCGAACTTGGTTTCGTTCCGGGCAACGTAATCCGCAAGCGATGAGGACACCCTTTCGAGATTGCTGACAGTGTTATTGAACTTGCCCAGGGACGAATCGGAAGCGATGGTTTTCTTCAGCGAGCGCACGATGTTTCGCAACTCCACAATCATATCGCCCATCAAGCCCATCACCTCCGGCAGACCGGCGTCGTAATATCCCTGAACGACAGCACCGGTATCAAAGGGAAGCGAATCGACTCCCGGCGTAATGGCAATGAAGCGCTCGCCCATCAGCCCATAGTTCTTGATCGTCATTCGGGCATCGCGTTTCAGCACAACATCCTTGTATAGAAGCAACTCGACCAGAACTCCCCGGTCAGTCAGGGCCAGCAGGTTGACCTTACCCTTGTGGACCCCGGAGACAGTGACTCTGTCACCCTCGGAGAGCGTCCCGACATCGGCAAACAAGACCCTGATGACCTGGGCATTTCTCTCCAGCTTGTAGCCTTGCAGCCAGTAGAGTGAGCTGCCCAGCAAAATAATGCCGATGAGGATTATGATCCCGACTCGAAATTCTACATCCTTTTTAGCCATGCTATCAACTTTCTTATCGGTAGATTTCCGGAAACTCTAAATCAGCAACAGATTTACCGCTATTTCAGGTCCTGATAAATAGCCAGATAGTTGCCGTAACGAAATCCGGGAATATCGCCTTTTTTAACGGCCGCCTGAACGGCGCAATCCGGCTCATGAGTGTGACTGCACGGCGAAAAGCGACATCTGTCACGGTATTTCTCAAACTCGGGATAGTAATAGGGCAAGTCGTCTTTGTCCACATCCCACAGCCCCAGCACTTTCAGGCCGGGCGAATCGACAAAAAAACCGCCTTTGGGAAGTTCGAAAAGCTCGATGTTCGTTGTGGCGTGCTTACCCCGGTCGGTCGCGGCCGATATTTCCTTTGTTTTCTGATCCAGAGCGGGATCCATTCGGTTGAGCAGACTGGTCTTGCCGACGCCGGAATGGCCGGCAAAAAGACTAAGATGATCGCAGAGATGTTGCTCCACGGCCTCAATACCCTCTCCCGTGAGGGCCGATGTCGGGAAAACGGGAATATCGATTGAGCGATAGCCGGCGATGATGTCGTCCAAGTCCTCCGGCTTTTCCAGGTCAATCTTGTTTATCACGATAAACGGCTCCAGGTCGCCGTTTCGGGCCGCTACCAGGAAGCGGTCAATCAGTCCGGTCTTGAGTTCGGGTGACTTTATTGAAACGACTATGGCCAGCCGGTCCAGGTTGGCGGCGATAACCTGTTTCTGGCTCGCAACATAGACCCCCGGGCGGTGGAAGGAGGTTTCCCGGGGAAACACCTTTTCAATCATACCGGCTTTGGCGTGGCTGTGGCTGACAAGAACACGGTCGCCGACCGCCACCGGGGTCGTGCTGTCGATTTCATCTTTGACCTTCCGGCGCACCTCGCATTTCAGGCGGGAGCCGTCTTCGGCCCGCACCTCGAACATACGGCCGCGCGTGGCTACCACGATGCCTTTTTCCTGCTTATCCATACGGGACGAAATTTACCGGTTACTCGAAGGCATATCAAGGCTTATGTTTGGCACGCGATAAAGGCGACCCGGGCAGGGAACACAGGTCTTCACAAAAAAAGCTTTCTACTCAGATAACTTTGAGTTTATCATAACGGAGCAACGAGTTCTTTGAGAGACAGGGTAAATGTGCTGAGGAATCTGCTGACAGCGGTTTTCGCGCTCAAGTTTCTGGCCTGGGTGGTGATTCTCGTCTACGACCTGAGTTATCCCTCAACTTATGTGGAAATCGGAGGTGACAGTTCGACCACCGTTCTGTTTCACACCGTTGCCGCCCTGCTGATAGTCTATTTCGGCTTGTTGACTTACGGTCTGCTGCGGTCCAGGAGGTGGGTGATTTATCTTTACACGACACTGCTGCTCCTCCTGATCGTGTTCGTGGTCCGGCAGGTGATAATGTTCGCCCTGTACGAGACTTTTGGCCTGCCTGTCCTGCTGGGAGGCGCCGTGCTGGTGCTGGTTGTCCCCGTGCTTATCGAGATTTACCTTATCAGTATCAGGAAGACCGTGTTGGTCAGATAGTCTCCACCAATTTGACAGATTTGCTGTAAATGACAAAAAGCCCCTCGCGGGAGGGGCTTTTTCTTTTACAGAGAATTCCGAAGAAGCTGTCGGCTATGCCCGGGTCAATCCTGCCATTCGGGGTCGGCTACCTTGCCCATGAAGATGATCGTGCCGGATTCATGTTCGTGGATAACAAACACAAACGGCCGATCGACGACCATCGGCTGCGGGGCTGAATCGATCATCACCACGACGGTAACAGCCGCCGCCTCGGTGCCTTTTTCGTCAACCTGGACAAATGTCTTGTGTTTAACCTTGTCGATCCAGCCGACGCCACCGCCAAACATGTTGCTGAAATCGGCGCGGGAGGGATCGAAGGCGATGCTCATCCCCATCGCTTCCAGTATCTGCCTGAGCTGCTTTTCGTATTCGAACTTAAATTTCGGCAGTTCCAAGAGAATTTCCGCTTCGGAGAAACTGCCCATCCACGTTACCCAGTTCTCGGGGGTCAGTTCGCTCATGATGTCATCGACATCGGCCGGGAGCTTGGGCAGAAGAACCGTCATGCTGAAGGCCTTCTCGCCGTACGCAAGGTCGACCGCCTGAAAGAGGTCATTCTCGAAGTAGCTGAACTCGAAAGTTGTATCCTTGAAGCTGTTTTTGACCATCAGTTCGCAATCGCTTGTGGAGCCATCGGGAAGCTTGAATTGGCCGGGAACCGTTTCCTCGGGGTCAAAGGGGACTGTCCAGTTACCCTTGAAATAGATGGCGTTTATCAGCAGCATGGCGACATCCGGCGAGATGGGGGGCTTGATGATTTCCGTTATTTTGCCGTTGGTGTTGACATCGACCCAGTGATTGATGGTGTCAGCCGCGCCAGGCTCCCGAAAATCCATCTTGCGCACTTCGGCGTCGAAATAGGTCCGGCACTGCTCCAAGAACGCCGCCAAAACCGGCTTGTCCTCCCGGTACCAGATGGAGTTGGCAATACTGAAAACGACATTCGGGTCGAGGTGGACCATAACATCTGTCAGGCCCTGGTAGGCCTCGTTGATCTCCTGGTCGGTCAATCCCGCCAGTTCCAGCACCGCCCGCATGGAATCGCGCGTGTCGCCTTTGGCGCCGTTTTGGGTCATACCCAGCGCAAAGGATACCGACAGCGGCGAGACGAAGACGTTTTTGTCGGCCGGTTCATCCGCCACGACATCGCGAAACAGCTTGAAACTGAACTGGTTAGAGGCGCCTGCCAGAGTCTTCTCGGCGGCCGTCAATTCGGCCGGAGTGCGATGCGAACTCCGGTCGTCGGGGCCGGTGGAATCGGGCTCAGTGGAGCTTGAGCATTGCAGGAATAGCAGGCCCACTGCCACGATTAGAAATAACCCGATGAATTTTCGCATATTACCCTGCCTTGTTAGACGTTCTTTTTCTTATATCGGCACTAAGGCTGTGAGTCTGCTGGTGTCTATATCCAAGATAGTGCCTCCCGCGCTACGGTGCAATATTAAGCTGCACCGCATCCTTTATAATATGTGGACGTCTGTCGGGCCCGGATGTTTAAAAAGGCGGTCGGCCCGCCGAATCCAGCCTATCTACGGGCAGGCCGGCGGGGGCAGGGATTGGCCGGAGAGACCAAAAAGATAAGCGACCAGGTATGTCAGATCCGACATATTGATTTTCTCGTCAAGATCGCCGTTGGCATTGCCTTCCTCCCGGCAAGGCGGCACAGGGCCGGCAGGCATGCCGAAGAGATAGGAAATCAAGTAGGCGATGTCGGAGACGTTCACTTTCTCCTCAGGATCGTTGTTGACATTCCCACGCAGACCGACACAGCAACCATGGTAGTAGTCGGTCTCTAAAAGAAGCAGTGAAAACACGTCCGCCACAAGCACCGTGCTGTCCTGGACGCACACACCGACGGCCGCCCCGGGCGTGAAGTAATTCTCAGCAATAAGCGGGTTTTCCGGGTCAGCGATGTTTACTACCAGCAGGCCGTAGTCTCCGCTGGTGATGTAGGCCAGAGTGTCTTGTATGCTCACGCGGTCGGCACTGCCAGGGGTTGAAATACTTCCGGTCAAGAACGGGGTGGCCCGATTGGTCACGTCGATGATTTGCAGGCCGCCAGTGGCATCCGCCACATAAGCCAAACCGTATCTGACGGATACATCACGGGCCGAGCCGGGAGTGTCGTAAGTGGCGATAAGGAAGGGATTGGTCGGGTCGCCCACGCTGATGATTTGCAGGCCGCTGGTAGCGTCGGCCACGTAGGCGATATCCTCGGAGACAAAGACGTTCTGAGCGTCGCCCGGGGTATCGCATGACCCAATAGAATCAGGCCATGCAGGATTGCTGACATCGACGATTCTCAACCCGGCCGCACCGTCAGCAGTATAGACCAGGCCACTGCGGTAAAAGACCGCGGTATACCCGGCGGTGGCATAGGACCCGATCAGGCGCGGGTCGGCCGGATCGGAGATATCTATAATCTGGAGACCCTCGCTACTGGCGACATAGGCCCTGTTCCCATCTATACAGGCGTCATATGCCTCCCCCGTCGTCGGGTATGAGGCCAGAACGACCGGTGCGGATGGGTTAGTTATATCAACAGTGTGTATGCCGCCCTGCTTGTCTTTTCGCGCAACAACCACAGCTACCGCGCCGTCGGCGCACACATCATGCAACCGGCCAGACGGTATTTCGTAACCGCCTACATGCTCCGGCGAGGTTGGGTCGCTGACGTCAAACACTTCGAGCGCCCCGGAACCATCGCTATGGAACCCGGTCCCGTTCCCGGCAGTATAGGCAAAACCTCCCTCTACAAAAATGTCAACATCTTTAGGTATAAGGGTGCTCTTGAAGTTAACCGAACCCAGAAGACTTGGATGTGCCGGGTCGGCAACGTTTTCGATTGTGACGATACGGTCCCAATCAGGGATGCTCTCGCCGCAGGCGAAAACAAGAGTGTCGCGAACACAGAATTCGCTGCAGATAAGACCCGAACCACAGCCACCGGCACTGACAAGCGCCGATGGCTGGCTGACTTTGAGTATCCCGATGCCACCGTTTACTACATCCGATTCGTAGGCAAGGCTATCCTGCACGACCACTTGCCCGGTACCACCCCCGGTGATGGAGAAATCGCCGGCAAAGACGGGTGACGCCGGGTCGGCCACGTTTACTATCTGAAAACCACTCTCCTCGAATAAAAACCAGTCGCCGCTGTATGAGATGTAAGCCATGGTGTCCTGCACGGACACATTGTAGTAATTGGTCTCTATCAGCCCGGGCCAATACCTGCCGACAAGTACGGGACTGGCTGGTGACTTTATATTGACTATTTCAAGCGACCCTCTTCCGATCATCCTGTATGACAAGACGTAGGCCAGGCTATCCTGTACAAAAACGTCGGTGGCATTAGACCCCGAAAAGGTACCGCTAATGACAGGAGCATGAGGATCGGAAACATCAAGAATTCTCAATCCCTCACTCCCATCAGCCATGTAAAGGTAGTTGTCCTTCTTGTATAGGGATCTGCCCTTGCCGGGAGCAAAAATCATCGACGACACCGGCTCCGGCTGAGCCGGATCGGACACGTCGAAAACGAGCACGCCG
>CBFCYQ010000062.1:0-13454 GCA_965602205.1 uncultured bacterium
AACGTCCAACCGGGCCGATCCTTTCCACTTTCCCGTTCTGCAGGGGGAGGAGTATGTTTATCTGGACCGCTCCAGCCAGGCGGTTCGCAACTTCGGCTCGCTGGGTTTGGATGCCCTCATCGCCATCGGGGGAGACGGCACCATGGCGGCGTCGGCGGCTATGATTGAAAAGGGTCTGCCCATTATCGGCGTGCCGAAGACCATTGATAATGACCTCTGGGGGACCGATGTGACTTTCGGATTCGACTCGGCGGTTATAACCGCTACCGACGCCGTCGACAAGATCCACACCACCGCCCAGTCGCATCACCGCGTAATGATAGTGGAAGTCATGGGGCGGTATGCCGGCTGGCTGGCGTTATCGGCCGGCCTGGCCGGCGGTGGTGACATAATATTGATGCCGGAGTACGCCTACGATATCGAGGCCGTCTGCGATCAGGTCAAGACCAGAAACGCCAAAGGCAAGAATTTTTCGATTGTAGTAGTGGGCGAGGGAGCGCGCCAGATCGGCGGCGAAATGGTTGTCAAACGAGTGGTCGAGACCTCGCCCGATGCCATCCGTCTCGGGGGCGTGTCGCATCAGATCGCCGCCCAGGTGGAGGGTCTGACCAATATTGAATGCCGGGTAACCATCCTGGGGCATCTGCTGCGCGGCGGTTCACCCAGTGCTTTCGACCGCATTCTGGCCACCCGACTGGGTGTTGAGGCCGTTAAGATGGTAGACGCGGGCGGGTCCGGTCAATTGGTGACACTGCGAGACGGAAAGATGGACTCGATACCCATCAAGGACGTGGCCGGTAAAATCCGCACGGTTACGCCCGACAGCGACTTGATCGGCACGGCCAGTTCTCTCGGGATCTGCCTGGGCTTCCCGATGGGGGCTGACCCGGCGGAGTACTTCGAAGAGGTTAAACCGGCCAGGAGGCAACAAAAACAGACAACCTGATGCGACCGGGCATGGCGACGAAGAGATTGGATCAACTTGATTAAATTAGCGTTCCATGGTGCGGCCGGTACGGTCACCGGCTCGAAATACCTTATCAGTGTAAACGAGCAGAGAGTTCTTATCGACTGCGGGATCTTTCAGGGCTCACGAGACTTGCGGCAGCGAAACTGGAAGCCACTGCCATTTGCGGCCTCGGAGGTATCCGCGGTGGTGGTCACGCACGCCCATGTCGATCATGTCGGCTATCTGCCCCGACTGAAACGAGAAGGATTCAGCGGGAGAGTATATTCTACACCGCCGACGGCGGAAATCGCAAAAGTATCCCTGCTGGACAGCGCTCATTTACAGGAAGAAGATGCGGAGTATCGCAACAAGAAGGGTCTGACCAGGCACAAGAAAGCACTGCCTTTGTTCACCACCGAGGATGCCGAGGCGGTCATCCGGGATTTTGAACCGGTGAATTTCGGGACCTGGCAGACGATCTGCGAGGGTATACGGTTTCGTTATCACGTCGCGGGCCATATTCTAGGCGCCGCCAGCGTGGAAGTGGCCCTGGATGACGGCAATCGGCAGACGTCGATTTTGTTCTCCGGGGATGTAGGCCGGTACGCGGTGCCGCTAATTATCGATCCCACGCGCCCGCCCGAAGCGGAGTACCTGGTTTGTGAGTCAACTTACGGAGGTCACATCCATCCGCCCGAGGACCCGTTTTTCTCGCTGGCGGGCATTCTCGATGACGTTATCGCCCGCAAGAGTGTGCTGCTGATCCCGGCGTTTGCCGTCGGACGCACCCAGCAGATTACGTACATGGTGAATACCCTGGCCCGGCAGGGGCGGATTCCCAACCTGGACATCCACATCGATTCACCGATGGCCATAAAAGCTACTGACATTTACCGCAAATACCGAAACTACCACAACCTGCAGCTTGACAACATGCGCCGGCACGACGGTTTTCTGGGCGGCAGCAATGTCACTCTGCACCGCAAGAGAAAATCGTCCAAGGCGCTCAACAAACTGAAAGGCCCGGCTATCATAATATCGGCCAGCGGCATGCTGTCCGGCGGACGTATCCTGCATCACCTGTTAAACCGTTTGTCAGATGCGAACACCACGCTGGCCCTGGTCGGCTTTATGGCCTGGGGCACGCTGGGTCGGAAAATTCTCGATGGCGACAAGCTCGTTTATATTCACAAATCGCCGGTGGAAGTGAACGCCCGCATCATCAAGCTGATGAGCCTGTCGGGTCATGCTGATTATTACGAGTTGATGCACTGGCTGGAACCGATGACCGGACGGCCGCGCATGGTTTTCGTAACGCACGGTGAAAAAGAGGAATCGGAGGCCATGGCCGGCCATATAAAACAGGAGCGAGGCTGGCCGTGCCGGATTCCGGCTCTCGATGAAACGGTAGAACTTTAAAGGCGGAAGACAGATATTGATGAAGAAGCTCAATCATAACGACGCGAAGAAGATGGTAGAGAGGCTGAAAAAAGCACCGGCTTATCGGATTGCCTACAAGGATATCGACTTTATTGATCGCGATTACCTGCGGCCGACGCGCCTGCAGTTGGAACTTCTGAAAACGGAGATGATCCTGCGGCACCACAAGATCGTTTCGACAATCGTGGTGTTCGGAGGCACGCGCATCGTGGAGCCCAAGAAGGCGGCGGCCGAGGTGCGGCGGGTTGAACGCCGGCTGAAAAAGAAACCCGGTGATCCGGAGTTGAAAGCGCAGTTGGCCGTGGCCAGGTCGATACATGAGAAGTCGCGCTACTACGATGAGGGCCGGGCCTTCGGCCGCCTGGTTTCGCAGGAGAGCCAGAGGGACGAACGGTACGAATACGTTATCGTCACCGGCGGCGGGCCGGGCATTATGGAGGCGGCCAATCGGGGCTCTTACGAAGCCGGGCACAAATCGATCGGGCTGAATATCACGTTGCCTATGGAGCAGGAGCCCAATCCGTACATAAGCCCCGAATTGTGTATGCAGTTTCACTATTTCGCCATTCGCAAGATGCACTTCATGCTTCGGGCCAAAGCGCTGGTGGCCTTTCCCGGCGGGTTCGGCACTCTCGACGAGTTGTTCGAGGCCCTGACGCTGGTCCAGACCCAGAAAATGCCGCCGTTGCCGATCATTTTGCTCGGGCGCAGATACTGGAAGAAGCTGATAAATTTCGACTTTCTGGTGAACGAGGGCACTATCGCTCCCGAGGACCGGGAATTGTTCGTCTATGCCGATACGGCTCGCGCCGCCTGGGATTTTATCAAGTACTTCTACGAGGCCAAGGACAACGGCACACGGTAAAGGTGCGTCGCGCCTCACCAGTTCATATTGCCAAAAAAGAAGAGGCGGGAAAGTGGTTTCCCGCCTCACATCTTTTGGCCGTGGCGCTGTGGCCAGCGCGTCGCGATCGTTACCGCAGGGAGTAATTCTTCTTGGCGCCCTTGGCGGCTTCAATCTGGCGCTGCACTTCCTTCAGGTGCGCCTTCGTCATCTCGTTTATGGCCGTTGATTTGAGAGCCTGTTTGATTTTACTCTCCAGCGTGTTCAGATCATTGGCGGCCAGCGTCCGGGCGTCGGCCGGGAAGGTGTACATGCCGCTGAGATAAATCTGAACCAACCGGTTGAGGTGCACCATCTGCAGTTGCCTGCGGAAGCTGTTGACGTTTTCCGGTCTGTCAAGCTCGCCCCATATGGCGCGGCGCAAATCGCCAAACATCTCATACATCGTGTACGGTTTTTCCCCGGGTTGATACCTCTCCAGGTTGTCAATCAGGCGGCGCAGGATATAGGGGCTGTAGAGGCGGTTGATAGTGAGGTTCTGCATTCTCAAGGCCATGGCATGAATGGGGTAGTCGACCTGGGCTACGTAGTAGACCGAGAAGTTGAAATCGGGGAAGCGCTCGGGCTGCAGTTTATTGAGCAGGTCGGCCGGCAGGTCAAAGGCGTCCGGGGCGAATATCTTGTCGGCCAGGAAGGCCATGGCGCGGCGCTGGTCGGCCGCCAGAACCGGCCGGAAGGGCAGGGTGCCGTCCTTGTCACCCACGTGAAAACGGTTATGGTGTATGCCGCCGATGTATTTGGTGGCATACTGGGCGGACGCGAAGTAGGAGCGCCAGCCGGTCTGGAAGGCCCGCAGTACTCTCTGGAAGCTTTCACCGGGTATTTCGAAATCATCCATCGAATTTCGCCATAACTCATCGGTCAAAGATACTCCATGTTCGCAATAGGCAAGGGGATCGTCGCCCAGATCAAAGAGATTGCACAGGGGATCTATGCCCTTGGTGCTGTTGCCGAAGGCATCTTCATCGGTGGCATAAATGAGGTCGAACTCGGCGGCTCGCGAAGCGATTTCTTTCAGTTTCGGGAGTTCCTCGTGGGGAGTCTTGGCGGCAAACTCGGAGTAACCATACTCGATAGCCCAGTTATCATAGGGGCCGGGAACCGAGGCATAGAACTCACCCTGCGGGCGGTTGGGACCGCCGATGTTTGGCGGGGCATAATCCATAATGGTGCCGACGGTGCTATTTTTACGGGTGAACTCCGGGTCGCTGATTTGATCCAGGCTGTAGATGGTGGAGGCCTTATAGTTGTGACGCAGGCCCAGCGTGTGGCCGACTTCGTGGGCGATCAGCTCAACCAGGTAGGAGTGTACATATTCACGCGTGAGAGAATCCTTGTCCACCAGATCGTCGACGGTGCCGAGAGCATAGGCGAGGCCGAAAGCCGCTTCCCTGGCGGATTCCGCACGGTAATCGACGTACATACCGGTGTCAGGGAGGAAATCGGTAAGGCCGTTCAGGGGACCGGTCGGCAGAGCTTCGGCCGAAACCGGTTTGATGAAGTTCTGCATATTGGTAAACATGTGCCGGATGAAGTCGACCGAGACGCGGATGTCGGCGTCATAGATCTGGCCGGTAAAGGGGTTGGCCCGGCTGGGTCCGACGGCGTAGCCGCCGCCAGGGATGACGATCCACTGGACGGTACTATAGCGGACGTCGGCCGGGTCCCAGTCGGCATCGTCGGGCATCTGCTTGGCGACGATGGCGTTTCGGAAGCCGATTTTCTCAAAGGCGGGGTTCCAGAACTCGATGCCTTCGGCGACCGCGTCGCGATACTCCTCGGGGACCGTATTCTCAACCCAGAAGACGATCGGCTCCACCGGCTCCGAGATGCGGGCGGTGGGGTTTTTCTTTTTGAGATGCCAGCGCTCGATATAGCGCACGTAGGGGGATTCGCTGTCCAGGTTAGTATAGTCCTGGTACTGAGTCATGAAATAACCGATACGGTCATCGGCCAGGCGTGGGACATAATCCGTCTCGGGCAGAGTGGACAAGGAGTAATGGTAGGTGTGAAACATGCTGTAGGGGTTCTGCATGGTCGTTGCGGTAATCGGTTTGGACGTTTTGTAGTGGAGTTTGACATCGATTTCGGAGTTGTGCGGGAAGGATTTAACGTCTTTGAAGTAACTGGTTCCCTTGTCGAAACTTATGCCGGTTTTGGCTCGCTGTCCCAGGAGATAGCCGACATTCTGGGCATCACGAATGAAAAAGTCGGCCGGGTTCACCAGGATTGCTCCGGTAGAGTCATCGGGCTTTGATTGCACTTTGGTCGAGGCATAAAGGTGGTCGGAAATCCCGGATGCGACGGCACGGTGCAGTGTGGCGGCCGTGTCGGCTCGAACGCGAAGGTTCTTTTCCATCATGAGGACCTGTTTCCCCACACGCTCGAAATAAAATGGAAATGACCTCCTCATGGAACCATTGTCGAAATAGGCTCCTTCCGACTGGGAGCGGGTCTCCCCACACAGGAATACAGGGCCGAGCTGCTCCGGTTTAACGGCCATCAGCATGCTGTTGTCGGTGGTGTCGTGGTAAAAAGTGAAAAGGCCTTCAACCGACACTTTGTCTTTGATCTGCTCGGCGAAAGACTTGAGTTTGTCTTTGTCTTTCTTGGCCGGCGCGGCCTTTTCTGCGGCCTTTTTACCGGGCGCTGTCCGCACCCGGCGACCCGCAACGGCGTCTGCGGAAAAAGCCAGCAGACCCGTAAGCAGGGCGATCACAAGGATCGGTAATCTGATTCGCATGAATCCTCCTTATTCGACATAAAACATCATTTGCTGTTTAGCCGCCATTTCCAGGTAATAAGCTCAGAAATGGAGCTTTGGGCAAGCATTTATTGGATTCGTCGCTGGTTCGCATTTCAGTCGCCGGCCTGTCGATTCTCCAGAAAGTAAGTCAGGTAGCGCTCACCTTTCGGCGTCAGGCTGTAATAGGTGTGATTTCTGTGTTTTATCCACTTGTGGCTGGCAATGCCCTTGCGGTACTGCACCATAGTGGCGTCAACGCGCTCCAAAAGCCGCTGATCACGCAGTTTCCTGTGTCGGTCAAAAGCCTCTTGCCGGGGGAGACCGACGGCTCCGGCCACGACCAGTGAGTAATCAATGCCGAAATCCAGGTGGTGTTTGAGAATGGCAAAGTCCATATCGTCCAGGGCCGCGTAGTCGTCATCCGGTTTGAAGGTCTCACCGGCCACAATCTCCGACCAACGCAGCGAAACCAGCCGCTCCGGCGCGACCGCATTCAGCCGGCTGCAGTCGTGCCGGTGAACCTTCAGTTGATTGGTGTGACTGTAGTATCCAACAATTTCGTCGTTTAAAGAGGGGGAGCAGCATTTGGCAAGCACGTAATCGGATTTCAGCTTAATATCGAGGTTCATGCACTTAATATATAACATATCATCGCCGGCCCGGTCAAATATATGGAAAAATTAGGGTTTGTCTTTTGTTCCCGTATTGGTTAAGTTCCGTAAACTTTCGGACATGATTCGCAGCCGATGAATGAAACCCTGATATCATCCCCCGCCGGTATTCTGGCGGTGTTGGCCGGAATAACGTCACTTTTCTTTTATCTCGAGAAAAAGACAAGCTGGGGGTTTTTCAACTATTTTCCCCCGTTGATATTTATCTATCTGTTGCCGGTGGCCTGCTCGAATCTGGGGTTCATTCCCACCAAATCCGGGCTCTACGACTTCATGGGGGACAACCTGCTGCCGATGTTCCTGACCATCATGCTTCTCGACGTCAATGTCCGGGCCACTGTTAAGATCATGGGCAAGGGTGTTTTTGTGATGCTGATGGGAACGCTGGGAGTGGTTATCGGAGCGCCCATCGGGTTTTTAATCGTGAAGCACGGGCTGGGACCTGAGGCCTGGAAAGGATTCGGCGCCCTGGCCGGAAGCTGGATCGGCGGGACCGGTAACATGCTGGCGGTGGCCTACGCGATCGACCTGGACGACAGTTCGCTGGATTTCGGCTATGCGGTCATCGCCGATAACGCGGTGTACCTTATCTGGTTGCCGATAATGCTGGCTTCCAAGAACTTCGCCGCGAAATTCAACAAGTTCACCGGCATGTCGGCCGACAGACTGGCCTCCATGGAGAAAGCGGCCGCGGAGTTGACCGCTGACAAGGGTCGAATGGAGATGCGGCACTTTTTGTACCTGTTCTTTCTTGGCTTCGCGGTGACAGCGCTGGCGTCGTGGCTGGCCGGGTACATCAAGCCGCTGCCGCCGGTTCTGTCTTACAATACATACAAGATACTGCTGGTAACTTTCTTAGCCATCGGCCTTTCATTCACCCGGGCCAACAAAATCCCCGGTTCCCACGCCCTGGCGATGGCGCTTGTATATCTTTTTGTGGCCCGCATGGGGGCCAAGGCCGATCTGTCCAACCTAAGCACCTCGGTTCTGTGGTTCTTGCTGGGGGCATATATCTGGATTTTTATTCACGGGTTTTTCCTGGTTGGAGCGGCCCGGCTGTTCCGGGTTGATGTTCATACAGCGGCCATCTCGTCAGCGGCCAATATTGGCGGGGCGGCCTCGGCGCCAATTGTGGCGGCCTATCACAAAACCTCCCTGGTTCCGGTATCAATACTGATGGCGCTGTTGGGATACGCGGTCGGAAACCCGGCAGCCATTCTGGCCGCTACCCTGTGCAAGTGGGTTTCCTGAACCGGCGGCGGTAATTAACTCCAAGATTTTATGACGACCGCCGGTCGGAGTTGCGGTAATCAGTCTCCGGCCCGACCCTGCATGGGGACAAAGCGAACGTCGTACAGGTATTGCCTGTCAAAACCCTGATCCGTCCTTCGGATTTTGAACAGTTGCTGACAGGAGAACCGGCCCATGTCGAGGGGATAGACCATGCGGCCGCCGACGGTGAGCTGTTTTGTCAGGGTTGCGGGTTCCTTCAAGGCGGCGGCGGTGACAATAATGGCGTCAAAGGGGGCGTGTTCCGGCCAGCCCAGCGATCCATCGTCAGCCAGCGTGTGAATCGATTGATAGCCCAGGGTCTTGAGAAGCCCGGTTGCTTTTTGCAGCAACTCGGGGACAATTTCAACGGAGTAGACCTCGGCTGCGATTTCCGCCAGCACCGCTGTCTGGTAACCGCAGCCCGTGCCGATCTCCAGCACCCGGTCTTCTTCCTCCAATTCGAGTTCAGCGGTCATGGAAGCGACAATAAACGGCTGCGAAATGGTCTGGCCGTACCCGATCGGTTGCGGGCAGTCATGGTAGGCCTCGGCACGGTAGGACTCGGGGACAAAGAGGTGGCGCGGCACCGAGCGCATCGCGGCCAGCACGCGGTCGTCTTTTATACCCCGGGGCACCAGTTGCTGCTCGACCATGCGAGTGCGCTGCGAGACGTAATCGGCATCATCCAACTTACTCTTATTTTTGAACAAGCCCATTTCCGTTTAGAATATACGGCATGGGTAACCTCTTTCAAACTACAATTCGCACGACAAAAAAGACCAGCCGAAGCGGCTGGTCTCTTATCAGTCTATGGTCAAAAATCGACGGCTACGGGCAATTGGGAGGTGATCCGCCGCCAAACAGAAAGGCCACCAGGTAGGATACGTCAGATACGTTGACCTTGCCGTCGCCGTTTTCATCGCCGGCCACGAAAGGAATCGGTGGCGGCCCGGTCGGAATGCCGAACAGGAAGGCCACCAGGTAACTGACGTCGGCGATATTGACCGCGCCATTGGCGTTGGCATCGCCGCATACGAATCCGAGCATGGTGAAACTGGCCGGTTCAGCCTGGTACGATGACACGTGCCCGAGAGAATCCAGGGCGCTGACCCGCCAGAAATACTCAGAGCCTTCCAGGAAGTACCCGGAGGAGAGATTGAGGATGGTGCTGTAAACATAGCCGGAGTAATCAATGGAAGAGAAAGTCGGGCTCTCGCTTACCTGGAAATGGTAATATTCAGCGGACTCCTCGTACGCCGGCGGGGGGTCGGTCGCCCACTGGAAAGTCACGCTGGTGCCTCCGGCGGTGCCGCCGTCAACCGGTTTCTGCAGGGTCGGAATCGGCGGTGCCTCGGAGTCGAGGATGAAATTAACCTTCTGCGAATAAGGCGAGGCGTTGCCGGCCTCGTCCCGGCGCTGCATGCGCCAGTACCAGCGACCCTGCTCGAGAGTTTCCAGCATCTGGTAGTTGCTGCCGCTGACAGGTTCAAAGACGCGCACATCGGCGGTAAAGCTCGAATCCTGACACATCTCGATGACGCCGTACTCCGGGGCCCTCTCGGTGGTTATTTTGCCGCCGGAGAAATAGAACAGGAAATTAGCCTGCCCGACAAAGATGCCTCCTATGGGGTAGGCGGGCGTCATGGAATTGGGCGGGAGGTTGTCCACCACAATCTTGCGGGGATATCTCTGCAACGAAGATGAGTCGGCTCCGACGTATTTTCGCACCGCCCAGAAATAACCGCCGTCGTCAAGCGAATCCACTTCGGGCATCGTGAAAGTCATCGGGGTTATCCCGGTGTAAACCCTCTCCAGCGCCGTCATAGCCTCATCAGAAAAGATATAGAGGCTGTATGAATCGCCGACGCCGTCCCAGCTAAAGGAGTGCGTTCTATTCTGAGTATAAGTGTCGTCGTCAGGCGACAGGAGGGCCGGCGGAGGATATGGATTCGAGACCGTGAGAACGAAGCTTGCCTGGTCGATCGCACCCCCCAGGCTGACACCGTTGACCATCACGGTATTTTCATCCAGGTCCAACTCTTCGGCCGGTACGGCCACGCTGAAAGTGACCATGGCACTGTCGCCGGGAGTCAAGTCATAGGTCCAGATGTATTGCGGGTAAATGTTCCAGCCGAGTTCGTCGGAGCAGCTGGCTTTGATGTCATCGTAATCGTTGCCCAGGTTTTTCACCCAGACGTCGAATTGAATAGTGTCCGGTGAGTTGACGGAGCCGTTCTCCGGGCCCGTGACGGCCATGTTATAGTAGCCCGCCGCACCTACGACCACGCGACCGGTCGTGTAAATATCGGGGTCGGTCTTGCTGGTAGCCGTACACAACACGGAATCTTCCTCCCAGGCCATCGCTTCCGACGGGACTGTGGCGGTGACCGAGAAATAAGCTGAGTCAAGGGGGTCCAGATCAACGACCGAGTCCACGGAGGCATCGATCCAGCCCTGGTTATCGCCGATCTGTACCCGTACGGAATCGGCATTAGCGCCGACGTTGACGGCCCAGAACTCGACGAGAGTCGACTGGCCGGGGTCGATGATGGCGTCATCGGAATCAAACACCGCCAGAGCGGCAAATTGACCCGGGGTATGGATGCCGTCGGGGCTGAAAATCAGGGAATACTTTTGCGGTCCCGCAGGAACGTTAAAACCGGTCACGCGCGCCTTCCACAGTCCGGGATACGGGTTGGGAATGGTTATTGATTCCACGTTGTTAATATGGTCGACCCCCCTGGTGGCAAAAGCACCCGGACTGCCGCCGTCGAGTACCCAGGGGTATTCCTCACCCGACTGGGGATCGATAACGACCAGGTCGAGGTCGTTAACGAGGACCGGACCGGACAGGACCGTCGCGCCGGGATCGTCCCACACCAAAGTCACGCGCAACTCGTCCGTGGCCGGAATAGTAAGGTCGTACAGATGGGCCTGGCCGCTGGAGATTTCGGACTCCATGAAGGACGACGAATCGCCGGCGACGATCTTGCTGACAGCCGCCAGACCCTGCACCTTACCGTGGCCAAACTGATAGTCCGGCCCGGGTGCGCCGAGGTCAACGGCGGTATTGATAAGCAGTCCCTTGAACGTCGAAGACAGCAGATTTCGCCCGGGATAGCTGGCTTCCGCCTGCTGCATTAAGAGGGTCGCAATGCCGGCAACAGCCGGGGACGACATCGAGGTACCGCAAAGCGTCAGGTAGCCGTTACCCGGATAGTACGTGCTGTACATGCAGCCGGGCGCGACGACATCGGGCTTCAGGCGACCGTCATCGCAGGGTCCCCATGACGAGAAGCTCAGCATATCGTCGGTGGTGCTGTTGATGGCCCCGACGGTGATAATATTCTTGGAGTTGGCATAACCGCCCACGGTATTGTAAGTCCAGCCGAGGGCGCCGCAGTATTTGGGGTCGCTGCCGCGCTGGTTGCCGGCGGACCAGCAGATTACCCACGGCCTGGAGGTGCCGCCGCGAACGATATTGTCGATGGTGGTATTTTCGGCGAGGTAGTTGCCCATGATGTTTTCACACCAGTACTGGGTAGCATCACCGCCCGCCCCGAGCCCCCACGAGTTATTGGAGATCTTGCCGTTAAAGAGCGTTATGGCGGCAGCGTATTCGTTCTGGGCCTGGGAGGCAGTGCCCCACCAGAGGTAGGACACAAGGTTGGCCGCAGGCGCCATGCCGCGATAGGTGCCGCCCGAGGCCGTACCGTCACCCATGATAATACCCGCGACGTGGGTGGCGTGATAGTGGGGGCTCGAGAAGCTGCCGATGGCGATGCGCCCGATCAAGTCGGGATGGGCCTGGTCGGCGTTGCCACCATCCCACACCGCCGCCATCACTCCGGCGCCGGAAAGGTTATAGGGGGGCTGCTGCATGTATTCGGCCTGGGTATTTATTCGTGCCAGGTTATTGTCAACCTGCTGGGGCGGGTTGACCAGTTTGACCCAGATAACGGCATCCAGATCCGCCAGCCGATAGTAGGCCTGCTCGGGGAGAATTAAATCGATGGCATTGCTCAACGGCTCCAGACCGACTATCTCAGCTCCGAATTCGCTCTGAAAACGATCCGACCAATCCTGGAGATTCTCGTCCCGGTGCAGTACCACCATGAATTGGGCCCTGCCGCCTTCACGGCGTGCCCATTCGGCGATACCCAAATCAGCCAAAAGGGGGGCAATTTTATTCACGGGCTCGATATGGCCCAGCCAGCGAATGCCGTACGTGTCTATGGTGGCCTGGTCGACGGCCCTGTTCAGTTTTGCCGTAAAAGCATAATTGGGCACGTAGTCGAGAATCTCAACTCCGGCCCCGGCGAGTTGCTCTTTGACGGATTCATTGATGGGTCCGTCGAACTGGACAAGTATGTGTCTGTCCACCAGGGCAGCCGATTTGGCCGCAGCATCCTTGGTCTGCTCGGTGGAAAAGTGGTTGGTTTTCAGCTTAACGGCATAGTCCAAGTCTGCACTGAAGGTCATTGATGACCCGATGATGCAAAGAGAGAAGACGCCGGCGTAACAAAAACGTCTCATGATACGAAGCCCCTGACTGTTGGGGTGTTGGTTTGCTCTACTTATTCAGCAGTACATAGTTACAATTATCGACTCGTTTTTAATATAACGCCAGTCAACCTTTTGTCAACAACTATCTTGTTGAAAGAGTTGTAATTAGGAGGGGAACCCGCATGTGGCATTTTATGTTTTTGGAACTTGTTCGGGATACTATGTTTCGGCAGGTGAACGGAGGTTTTGTGGCAAGACGATACTGGCTTTTCAAGTCCGAGCCGAGTAGTTTCGGTGTGGATGATCTGCTCGGGGCACCCGGCCGGACCACTTGCTGGGAAGGAGTCCGGAACTACCAGGCGCGTAACCTGCTGCGCGATAATGTGAAAAAAGGTGACGGGGTCTTTTTCTACCACAGTGGCCAGGCCCAGTGGTGTCGCCGGCGTCTGCGTCGTGACCCGCAGTGGCTATCCCGATGACTCCGCACAGGACCGGGGCAGCCAATACTACGACCCCAGAGCGACCGTGGAGAATCCGATTTGGTATATGGTCGATATCCGACTGGATCAAAAATACCCAAACGTGGTTCCATTATCTCTTATAAAGAGTACTCCGGGGCTTGAGGATATGGCTCTCTGTCAAAAAGGAAATCGGCTTTCGATACAGCCGGTAGCGTTGCCGGAGTGGAAGTTGATTCAGGAGCTTGCCCGGAAGCCGGCATAAGCGGTAGCTTGTCGAGCGGGAACCCTCGGCAGAGGTGGCTTGGCCCCAAAATGCGGGAAACCCTAAGGGAGTTGGGCCGGTTCTACGACTATGGTGGTTAAGATATTGCCTTGACATAACGACAAAAACAAATAACTTGGCTAGGTAATGCCGGGGTAGCTCAGCTGGTTAGAGCGCCTGTCTGTGGAACAGGAGGCCGACAGTTCAACTCTGTCCCCCGGTATTTTTCCCTCGATAGGCCGC
>CBFCYQ010000063.1:0-13315 GCA_965602205.1 uncultured bacterium
AGTTGTCCAAGGCCATCGCCGATTTGTATCGGGAGTGGAGCGTCAAGGACGCCTTCGCTATGTGCGTCATCCCGGGCTATCTCGGCAGCGTCGAGAACATCGACACGGTGGGGCGTCAACTGGGTCTGCCCAACAAAGTCCACGTCATGACCGACCTGCCCAACTTCGAGAAGTTCGAGGAAGTGATGGACATGCTCGAAGACCCCAATTACGCCAATCTGCCGGGCATTGACGCCTACAAGCAGTATGTGTCGGTATTCGCCAATTACATCATGGCCCGCAACGCTAATGAGTACGAGGATGATGACATGTGGGTGCCGCCATCGGCAGCGGTGGCCGGCAAGATGTATCAGGGAGACACCACCGTCGGTATGCAGCAGCCGATGGCCGGTTTCAAGCACGGCAAGATAGCCGATGCCAAGTATCTGCGTTTCAAGGCCAACCAGCCGGATGCCAGCAAGATTAACGAGAAAGGTATCAATCCCATCGTAAATTTCGAAGGCACGGCGGTAGCCATGGGGGCTTCGACGCTGTTTACCAAGGAGACATTTGACGTCTATTCCATCCGCCGCACGTATGACTACGTGTACAAGACGTTGCGCAACTACCTCAACAAGCAGACTTTCTCTGTTATCGACCAGCGGTTTGTCGACACCATGCGGAAGGACATCGACCTGTTTATGAGGGCGATATCCGGCGGTGACAACATTCTTCAGGACTACAAGGTCGACATTTTCGCCGACGAGGAGATGCGCAAACGCCAGGAAGTGGATATAAAAGTGAGCCTTAATCCCAAATATCCGGCCAGGACTTTCAACATTGAGTTCGTGGCGTGGGGCGAAGGCGACCAGACTAACGTTAAGGATAAGTAAGTCTATCCCGGCGGGCAACTCGTCGGAGCCTGCCGGGGTGTTGCTTGTGGTTTTGCAGTGAAAACAAAAGAAGTAAGCCAATAACCCAAAAAATCCGCAAGATGGAGGAGTTAACTCATGGCACGCAGACCCACTCTAGAAATCGACGGCGTTACCTATACGAACGTCTACGAGGTTTCTTACGAAATCTATACTTCGAAAGACGAGACGGGTCGTCCGGCCGACCGCGCCCGGGGCGGCACCATCAAGATCACCCGCGAGTCGGATAAGAACGACGCCATTGCCGGCTGGGCTATGGACTCCAGCGAAGTCAACTGGAAGCCCGGCTCGGTCGTTTTTAGAAACCCCGACAACACCGAGATGAAGCAGCTTAAGTGGGAGCAGGGCTTCATCACCAAGTACGTCGAGACTATCCCGCACATCAAGGATCGTCCGGACGACCAGTCGTACGAATACTTCGAGATATCCTGTCACAAGCTCAGTATCGGGGCTGCTCAGTTGGACAATCATTGGCAAGAATAGTATGATAATCGGGGCGCCGGATAGATGTATGTATTCTATCCGGCCGCCCACGGTTAATTCCGGAGGAGTCGCGTATTCGTTATGGCAAAAATTGAAACAGCCGCTACCTGTACCGTTGAGGTGGATGGCAAGGAGATTAAACACCGGGTTTCCTCGGTGCAACTCGACCAGTATATCGACAGCCATCACGACCTGAAAGTGCTCTTGAAACTGGCCACCGAAGCCTCCGAACAGCACGAATTCCTGGAAGATCCCAGCTACTATACCGGTTTTCTCGGCAAATCCGTCAGCGTCACCATCGCCCCGGAGCACGGCGTTGTCGACAACGCCCGAATCATGAAATTCGTCGGCATGGTAACCGAGATAAAACTCGAGAGCTCCATCGACGGGCTGGCCACGATCGTGATTCGCGGCAAGAGCCCGACGATAGCTCTGGACGGATCGCCGCAGGTGACGTATTATGAAGAACAGTCTGCCGGCGACATCATCTCTTCTACGGTATCCAGCTACGCCATCACGCGCGGTAAGATGGAATCCACCGAGGGCACCATTAAATACAGCGTTCAGTATCAGGAGACGGACTACCAGTATGTCAATCGCCTGGCGGAGGCCAGTGGGAAGTTTGCTTATTACGACGGCCAGGAATTTATCGTTCAGAAGTCGAACGGTTCATCGGTTGAGGATCTGTCCTTCAGGGTGACGCTCGGCAGCTTCGCCATGGGGCTGGGCACGGCCCCGAGCAAGTTTACATCCAAATCCTGGAAATACGGCGAGAAGTCCACTCTGGAGGGCGAGACCGATACCGGGGCGCTGCGCTCGTCGCCGTCCGACCTGGCCAAGGTAGCCATAGATGCCTCCAAGACGGTGTATGGCAAGCCCGGCTATGTCTCGGCGGCAAAGGTGGCCGACCAATCCGGTCTGGACTCCGTGCTGGGCAAGAACGTCGAAGGCCAGGTGGGCATGATGGTCAAATGCGATGGTGAATCGATTGTCCCCGCCGTCAAGGTCGGACACTGCGTCCGGATTCAGAAGGTAGGCGCGTTGGACGGCCTGTATTGGGTGAGAAGTGTTAGCCATCGCTTCGACGAAAGCGGTAAATACCACAACCTTTTCGTCTGTACCCCTCTTGATACCTCGTATCCCGGGCGCAAGATGAAACGCCCGGCCCTGACCAATCTGCAGAGTGCGGTGGTTACCGACCTGGACGATCCGGAGGGACTCGGCCGTATTAAAGTACAGATTCCGGCACTCGGCATCGACACGCTTTGGGTCCGTTATCTCTCGCCTCATGCCGGGGACGGTCATGGCCTGGTTTGTATTCCGGAGGTGGGCGACGAGGTTCTCATTGGCTATGAAAACGGTGACCCCGACTTACCTCTCGCTCTGGGCAGTCTGTATACCGGCAAGGACAAGCCTCCCGTCAGTTCCGACAGCAAGAACGAGGTTAAAATTCTCCAGACAAAAAGCGGCAACCAGATCTGCTTTACCGACACCGGCGGTAGCGAAGAGATCAAGATCAGTCTGACCGACGGCAAGAGCTGTATCGTTATTAAAGCGGACGGACCGCTAATCAGTATTGAAAGTGATGGCGATATAAGTATTAAAGGCAATAACATCAAGCTCGAAAGTCAGGCGAAGATTGAGCTCAAGTCCGGGGCCGATATGGCGATCGAGGCCGGCGCCAATTTGAAGGCGAAGGCGACGGCCAACGCCGATATTGAGGCCAGCGGACAGTGTAATGTCAAGGGAGCAATGATTAACCTCAACTAAGTGCGGTAATGGAATATTTAGCACTGCCTCTCGTTCTCAGGGATGGATATTTTGACAGAGCCGACCTGGGCGAATCGATTACCTACTCGGTAGGCCTCCTGCTGAGCACCCGCCAGGGGATGATGAAGTTCAATCCCGGTTTTGGCTGTAACATCTGGGAAAAAGAGTATTCCGATGTCTATGCGGCCAACAAGGCTGAAATCCGTTCAAGTCTGCGTGATGCCATCGACAAGTACGAAAGACGTCTGAAAAACGTCTCGGTTTCACTGCAGGGTGTTGACGGGTCATCCGGTATGCTGGGGGCGGTCGTAAAGGTCAGTGCCTATTACGAAGATGATGGTCAGGAAAAGAGATTTGAGGCCAGTTACGTGCTGGGCTGACGGTGTTTAGCGGCGAAGAATTGTACGTATGAAGAAATCACGCTCCAAAGAGCAGATTTTTTCCGAGATGCATCGGGAATTGCGCCGGTGGAACCCGGCTATTCCGGAATCGGCGGAACGGATGGATGCCATTCTGCGGATTCTGCTGGAACTCTACGCCTACCAGTTGGAGCAGATCGACCAGCGCGTCGACCAGACCTGGCAGGTGGCGGTGAACTCGTTGATAAAATCCATGGTACCGGAAAGCCGCAAGTGGCCGGTACCGGCGTATACCGTTCTGCGATGTGAAATTTCCGACCCGGTCGTCGAAATCGATCCTCACACCCGCTTCTTTTACAAGGAAAAGCGCGAGAGCGGCAGGACTTTTTTTTTCTCATCACAAAAGACCGAAAAGCTGATTTCGGCAGAGGTTCGGCACCTCTTTATCAGGCTACAGGACACCGTACTTGACCTCTCGCCGGGCAAGGTCGAGGACGAATACGAATCGGGGTTGTCCGACCAGGCTTTGGCCTCGCAAGTGCCAGGTCAAGTCTATGTTGCGGTTGACTATAAAGGGATGCCGTCCGATCTGAAGAGCGCCAAGCTGTACCTGAACGGCCCCGAGACCGTCCTCAAACAATTGTGCTGGGGATATTGGTATCCGTCAACGAATTTCGGCGGCTTCTACGCGGACTCCGGATTCTGCCCCGGGCTGACCGTTGATATCGCGGGGCTTGTCTGTGACAAAGACGAACCGACCGACTGGGGCGGTCTCCGCGGCGACGGCGACCTGTTCAAGGCTCTGGAGTATAATTTTGTTGTGGTCCCTGAGCAGTTCAGTTCGACCTGGGAACTCGGACCGCCCGATCCCGAGCTGGCCGTGCTGCTGGATCGCGCCGACATAAAGCTGGCTTCCGACAACGACCATTTTTACTGGCTCCGGGTCGATCTACCGGAGGGCGGTGACAAAAAACGGCTCAAAGACGGTTTCAGGCTTCTGTTCAATTGCTTTGTAGCCACCAACAAGAACGCTCTTTCCACCTACAAGTATACCGGCGGTTATCGGCTCGTGGAGGTGGAACTGCCTGAACCGGTCGACACGATTCTGGAGATTACCGGTGTTGAGGACTCTGATCGCAACGACTACCTGCCCTTGCACAAGGTGCAGTCCGACCGCGCCATGTACACATATACGCTCGAGGAGCGCGGCAATCGCCTCGTTTTGTGGTTTGACTTTTCGTCGCGAGTGGAAGCCCCGCCGGACTATGTCACGGTAAACTACACGGTTACGGCCGGCGTGGCCGCCAACGGTATTGACACGGGGCAGATCAGCGAACTTTACGAAAAGCATCCCGGTGTGGCAGCGGCTGAAAATGTCATCCCCAGCAAGGGGGCCATCCCGGCCAAGACGGAAGAACAGATAATCGCCGAGGTGTCCTCCAGGTTGCGTAACCGCGACCGCGTCCTAAGCTTTCAGGAGGTTGCCAACTGGGCCACAATTTTCGATCCCAGGATAAGAAAAGCCGAATGCGACAACAGCGTGGAACGCGGAGAGCGCGGCATAAGGCGGTGCATCCTGGTAAAAGTAAATGTTAGCGGGGAAGACTTCTATTCCGATGACGAAACCTCCCTGTTGAAAGTCCGCCTGGCCGAGTTTTTGAAGTCGCGGTCGCAGGTTAATGCCAATTACCAGATTGAGGTCATCAGAGAATGAGCGTCGCCACTGACAAAGTCATGCCCGACCTCGCCAGCCGCCGGCTCCGTCTGCGCTATACTACCGCTCTGAATATGTTGATGAAGAAGGGTGTCGATATCAACCGGGTCGATATTCTGGCCTGCGGGCGGCACGAAAACTACAAAGGTGAAATTAGAGAACAGGAACCAGCGCCGGGCACGCGTCTGGATCGGAATACCCGCTTCACCCTGTCGGTCGGCCGTTCCAGTGCCGTCGATTACACGCCGCACCAGTTGTTTTACGGACTGCGCGGGTACCGGTCGTCGACAGGCAGTTGGGAGGATGGTGCCCGAGCTCTCATGGCGCCGTTCGATGCCGCCATCATCCGCCGTGAGGCCATCGCTGCCTACGAGGACCGGAAGAACTCCTTCAGCTACGTCGAATACGATCATCTCAAGAAGTTTCTTCACTTATTCAGTTTCGCCGTTGAAAAGGACTCTCACAGTCTTCAGGAGGTCTTGGTCTGGGTGTCGGCTTTCCCCAGTTTTCAGAAGTGGGCCGGCAACCCGGGGCTGGTTAGCCGGGTTCTGAAAGGCCTTTTCGGCAGCGAGTTTGAAATCCGGGAGAATATCCGTTGGCAGCATGATATCCCCGAAGCCTGCCACTATCGTCTCGGGTCCGAGGCTGACAGACTAGGTCATGGGTTTATTCTCGGGCGCTCCTTTGTCGATTATGACTCCGGCTACGAGGTGGTCGTCAAGGGGGTTTCGGTTGCCGACGTATCGCACTGGCTGCCGGGCGGAAAAAAGCGGAAAAAACTCGAGGCGGCCTTGAGAATCTGCATGCCCAGCAACCTTATGTACCGAATAAGAGTCATGACGCGGCGGGAGAAAGCGCCGGTTGGCAAAGAAGGAAAAAGGAGTTACCTGGGATATTCGTCGCGCATTCACGGCCGCAAGCGCGACTGATATTGGGTTGACAAACCTTGACAAGTATGATCGTTGAATATAAATTCTTTGAGTTAGGTGTGGATTGAGGCAAGATAATGAGTGACTTAAACTTATATTCGGTCAACTGGCAGGACGGCATGCTGATCACTCAGCAGCATCTGAAGGACCAGGAAAAGTATTGCGAGGAGATGGTCCGCTGGTATGCTCTGGGGGCGGGAGACCGCTACGGTCTGATCAAAAAATCGTACTCGGGCGAGCCGGCTTTGAGCCTGAACATAGTTCGTTCCGGGCGGCGACTTACAATTGATGTTGACCGGTGTCAGGCGCTCACTCCCGACGGCCACTACGTCGAGATAAACGAATCGTCGTACGGCAAACTGAAAACCAGCGTGGAGATACCCGATGGAGTGATTGGCGTTTACATGGCAGTTGATCCCGGGGCCAAAGGCCAGGTCGGCGAGCCGGATCCCAACGAGGAGGTACCGCGGATTCCGTACCTTACGTCCAGCTACTCGCTCCATGTCGGTGACCGTCCCGATTTACCGGAGGGGAATTTTGTGCAGGTGGCACAGTTGGAGATTTCCGGTGGTGACGTAGTCCACTCTGACGGCTATTATCCTCCGTGCGTGACTCTTTATGCTGATGAACGGCTCAATCAGAGAGTAAATGACTTCAGGAACCGGCTGGAGAAATTGATCGTGCTTTCTTCCCAGGCCTACTCCGCCATTTCCGCCGATGCAGCGCTGGCCAGCGAAAAAACTTCTCTGCAGACCGCTTTCAGGGAGACGATCGGGAGGTTTGTCTATCACCTGGCCGGGTCCTACGATCAGTTGTTAGCCGGGAAAAACGCCGCTCACCCGCTGTCCCTGATAGTGTTCTTTAAACGTCTTTTCAGGGTCTTCTCAACGCATCTGAATCTGCACCCGGGGCTGAAGGATTACGTGAATGAACGGTATTTTATGAAGGAAACCAAATCGGAGATCGGCCGTTATCTGGCGGCGATTGATGATTTTTTGTTGTCGCCCTACAATCACAATGACCTCGGCGGGCATATTGCCGCTGTCGACAACCTCTTTGGAACACTCCGGGAGATTCTCGGCTTTTTTGCCAAGGTACAGACGGATCAGCTCGGTCCCCAGGCGGTGGCGACCGAAAGCCTTACTTACAGCGGCGTGACTTACCGGCTGGCTGATTATTCCAGTTGCCGCGTCGAAAATGTGGGAGAGCTTTACTATCTACAAGTGGAAATCGCCAGACCGAGCCCGATGTCGGACACGGTAATTCTGATGGCCAAAGATTTGTTCGAAAAGAGCATCTGGTCCAATATGCAGGTGCGGCTCGGATTGAACGAGGCCAAGGGTCTGGGTGAGACTGACCCGGTGACCCTGGATACATCGACATTCGGCAACAAGGTGGCTTTGCGGGCGCAGGATATGGTAAAATCATCGCTGGTCAAGAAGATGACCCTGATCTTTCGGGGTGCGGGCAAAGCCAATCAGTTGAACGATCTCGGCAAGACGGACTTGATTATTTATTCGCTGTAACACGGGAGCGTTTTAAGAAGGCACACGGCCATGAAATCCTATATCAATGATCTGTTCAAATATCTTGACACTTACGAGAAGGACTATTCCAAGTTTGAAACGGAAGCGTTTCTGCAGACCTACAACGGCATTGTCACGGTATTTAAATCCTTGCGATCCGACCGCAACCAGGCCGTTGAGGCCGACTATTACCTGCTTGACAAGATCAAAACGTCACCGCTGACCAGTTCCGACCTGAGGCAGTTGACGGTCCAGGTATTGATAAGTCGATTTGAGTCGGAAGCCGATAGTGACGGGCGTTCCAACCAGGCTTACTCTTACTGTCGCGGGCTTCGTCCGGTCAAACAGGACATCGCCTTTTTCGAAAAGAACCTGCTTAAGCTTCTTTTCAGCGAGGGCGGCCTGAACAACAATTTCCGGCTCAATGCTTTCTTCCTTAACGAGATTGCCTACTTCATGAACAATTTCGGCCGGAGTGTGCGCGTCGATCTCAATCCGGAAGAGTTTGAGGGCATGAGCGCTCCGCTGAAGCTTCTGGAGTTGCAGCGGCGGCGGCTGGCCATCGGTACCGATTTAATCAGGGACCGTACGTCTCTTGAGTTTCACCTGCAAAGGGTAAATGCCATCGACCGGCTGGGAGCAAAGAGCAAGCTGTGCGAACGATATCTTACCGAGTGGAGCTACCTGGCCACGACGAGCTGGTGGTCGCGTTTTACCCAGTGGTTTTCGGAGCTCGGAGCGAAAGTAAGGGGGGCTTTTTCCAGCTTCGGCTATTTCCGCCTGCTGAGTAATCAGCGCAAGCTGGCGTATTTTAAGTACGTCGTGATCATAATTATCTTTCTCGCGGTAGCTGTGGGAGTGCCGGCGTTCTGGAACAGCTATGCCGGCAAAAAACTCCAGCAGTTCCAGCAGAAGGCGAACGAGTTGCACAGTATTAGAAAGTAACGGCATGAGAACCGATATTGACAGGCGTAGCAAGGGATGAAAAAGGCAGATATTATAGGGCTCTTTAAAAAGGGCAAGGGCAAGGCCAAGGCCAAAGGTAAGAAGGGAGCTGAGGTCTCTCCGTGGCCGGCCGGGACGAGAATTGGTATCTTCGGTCACCAGAATTCCGGCAAGACCGTCTACTTCACGGTTCTCAATGAAGAATGCAAGATATCGAGAAACCTGCAGATATCCGTTACGGACAACGCCACCTCCAGTGAATTTCTTGTCAACCGCAGGGCTATCTGGGGTTTGGGAACAACCTCCGAGGTGGGCACGGTTGTTGACCTGCGGGGCGAACAGACTTTCCCCGAGTCCACCATCGAGGATAAGCTCCTCATATTCACGGCCATCCTCGATGGCAGCAAGAAGGTCTCGGTGGTCACTTACGACTACCCGGGCAAAGCCGTCGCCATCGCCAGTGATGAGGAGTTGAAAGAAAAGGTCCTCGACTTTATGAATGGCTGCGACGGCCTGGCCTTCTTCTATGACCCGAAAATTATGGGTTCGGAGCTTGAAAGCCAGGCTCACGTGGCATCATTTGTAGCTATGCTTGAGAAACTGGCCCCGCAGAACCAGCGCCTGCCCATACCGGTAGCCATGGTCGTCACCAAGTCCGACATCCTGCCCGGTTTTTCCGGTGAAAGTCAGAGTATCCTGATCAGTCCCGAGGATGAACACCTGTTATCGGAAGACTTTGAGATTTTCCTGAACAAGATTTTGACCAGCCAGAAGGTTACGACGGACCCGGCCTGGGCGGGTTCGGTGCGCACTATACTGGTCAGGTTGAGTGATTTTCTTCGGGTCATTGTCGGTCGGACTCTCAACTTCCAGATATTTTTTGTTTCCAATACCGGCCAGGAGCCGGAAAAAGTCGGCACTGATGTCGGCCGCTCGATATACAGACCACCGCAGAAAATCCATCCCTCCGGCGTCAAGGAGCCCATCTACTGGCTACTCCGTGCCATCACGCGCAACAAGGCCATCTCCAAGATGAAGACGCTGACCAAATACATAGCTCTCATCTGCCTGGCCTGGGCGGCTGTATACTCGATTCCATTCCTGGTGCACTTCAAGTACCTGATGCCTCGCGCTCAGCAGGTGGAGCGGGAGATTCTCAAGGCCAGCGCCGGCAATGTCTTCAACACCACCAAGGGCGAGAGGACCAAGATTCAGACAGCCTACGGTCGCTACGAGAACTCCAAATGGGTTGATTGGTTTTACCGTAATTTTCGGGCCCCGTCCGGTAAAATACGGCAATTTTATCGGGAGTTTGATGTATCCGAGGCCGTCAAAAAGCTTGAACAGGTTATTAATAGATTCAATGTGGTAGTCAGTGACTCAGCCCTGTGGCCCGAGCCCAATCCCAGCACCGATTCTCTCCAGCTCTCACCGGAGTTAGAGGCATTGATCGCTGACATAAGCCAATACCATAGCGGTGATGAAACGTCCGTGCTGTTCACCCGCAGTGGCCGGGTGCTGCGTTACTGGGAACTGCTCTCGGCCTACATCATCGGACAATCCGATACAGCCGTGTCCCGCACGGTCACCGAGCAAGTGGATTTCGACACCAAGACCTTTGGGAATGAGCTCAGTGATGCCGAAAAGGTGCTCGGGGCAACGCTGGTGGAGAAGCTGAAGGTCCAGACGAAGATAAAAGAAAAGAAGGAAGTGGCCCAGATAGCGGCTGTCGAGTTGGACGATTTAGTGGCCGAGATCAATGGCAACAGCGACCCGGCTTACCGGTTGAATAAGGCTGTAGAGCGCCTGCGGAAAATCCGGTCTGACCTTACCGATGCCCAGGCCATCGCCGCCGTCGACCGGTACATCAGAGAGGCACGGAAGTGGGCCAAGAAGCAAAAATTCACGTACAAGATCGAAACCGTTCCGCAGGGGGCCCACCTTCACATAGAGGTGAGCAAGCGGGGTGACGACCCGACCTGGTCGGTACAGAACCAGATTTTCGAGGGAGACGAGTACACAATCGAGTGGCAACTCGGCGATGACATCCATATTGCCATCGATGAGTTGAAACACGACTGCAATTGGGGCAACAACCCCAGCGACAAAAAAGTGCTCAAGGGGACTTATTCCTTGTTTGAGATGGAAGGTGATGTAACTTTCGATAATATTGGCAAGCAGATTAGTGTCAGCTTCAAGAAGGAACTGAGTTCCCTCTTGCCTGTACTTAAGAAATAGCTTAGTTTGGATGGAGAATAAAAAACGGGAGTTGGGAATGACGAAACATACTAATTCAGGATTAATTAAATTCTCCGCAATCGTGCTGGTCGCCTTGCTACTCGTCTCAGGAGCGTACGCTGCCAAGGTCCAGGTTCCCGAGGGAACCGAAGTAAAGATCAAGTTTCCCTCCAGTATTAAAATCTCATCAGGTGAGTTGGGAACGGGTGTCCCCTTGCTTTTCAGTCTGGCCGAGCCGGTCTCTGTGGGCGGCAAGGTGATTATCGAGAAGGGTGCCGAAGGTACGGCCGTCGTTAAAGAGTCCGTCAGGAGCGGCAAAGGCGGCAAGCCGGGGAAGATCGTCGTGGAATTTGTTGATCTTGAGGCCAAAGGAGCCTTCAAGACGCTTGATGATTCCCGGCTAAAACTGGTCGGCGAAGTATCGGCCGAGGGCAAAGGCAAAAAGTTGCTGTCTTACCTGTTTATTTTTGGCCTGTTTATCAAGGGAGGCCAGGGGGAGTTGTCAAACACGGACATTTATACTGCCCAGGTAGCCGAATCTGTCATTCTTGAAGAGCAGTAGCCGTTCAACAGCAGATATTTTCGGGTCAGGCTTTCCTTAAGTCTGACCCTTTCTTTTTCTTCAGATTCCAGGTAGGCCGGGGTCCTGCCAGAAGACCGATACCCCCCGACTCTCGAGGGCCGGAATGTGTTCATTGATCGAGGCGGCGTCGAGAGGATTGTAATAAAGGAATAGCTGATCGCCGCTGCCCAAGCCAATGTTATCCACCAGAGGAGCGATATCGCTGATTGAGTTGTTGTCCAGGTAAAGATACCTGATACTGGTCAGACCAGCCAGTGCTGAGATATCGACAATCGCGTTGGTTTTTAGCGACAACAGCCTGAGATCCGTCAGCCCGGCCAGCGGCCCGATATCCGAAACGAGGTTCTCATCGAGGTACAGAGTGCGCAGTTTCTTCAGTGCCGCCAGGGGGCCCAGGTCACTGACATTATTATAACCGAGAGACAACGTTTCCAGGTTGGCGAGTTCGCTAATGCCGCTGATACTGTCTATTCCCAGGCCGGCGCAATTGAGAATCTCGAGGCGGAGGACTTGTGAAAGCATGATGTCATCGGTCGGTGACGGAATCTGTCGCCTGACAGCTTCCCACAGCCGCGCATCGGGGAATTCGACCACGCGGTCCGCCAGCGGGTTAAGGGTGATAGTCGCGTCATGGCCGAAAATAAATCCCTGTGGAAGGCTTACCGAATCGGCATCTATAGCCGACACCTGCTCGATCACTATGCCTGAGATTATGACGGGATCGACGGCGGAGTCGGCAATAGCTATGGTCGTAAAAGGGATTGTCGCCAGGTGGGAGTAGCCTCGGCTGTCTACGATACTCGGCGACTGCGGATCGGTGTCAAATATATGGATTTCCAGCCTCTCTCCGATGGAGTAGGGTTCGAAGACATACTCCAGAGAATCGAGACTGCTCAGGGTACGGCCCTTGATTGGCGGGCGCGCGCTGAGATAGCGGAGGTCATAATATATGGCGATGGTGGCTTCGCGCACGGCGGGAAGGTTGAAGGCTTCCAGTTTGAGTTGAAATGCCTGACCGGTTGCGACCTCCGTTGCGTGCGGAGTCAGTTTGACCAACGGTGCGACCGGCTCCATCAGGATGTCCACGGCGGTGGCGCCCTTCGAGCCGATGCTGGCCAAGGTTTCGCCGCGATATATCGTGCGTAACTCATCAAACGATCCGGCCTCGCAGGCCTCAAGTACAAAAAGCCGCCCCGCGCCGGCGGGCACGGAAAGAGAGATTTCCAGGTCATGGCGGCCGAAGACTAATGTCGTATCGATAAGAGTCGCCCCGGTACTGCCGTCACTGACCCGCAGTTTCAGCACGCTGACAAACTGGAGCAATTTCGGGGTGCTGATTCGGGCCGCCAGGCGGACGTTGCCGCCACCGGGATTCTCATTGAGGAGCTTCTCAGAGCAACCCCATAGAAGCAGGGCCGCCCCGGCCGTTACGAGTAATAGCAGGAATCTTTTAAGCGTCGTCGTATTTCTCATGGTTGTCACGCTACACCGTTCAGTTGCAGAAAGACCGCAAGCTGTCCGGGCAACGCTGACTTAGTGTTCTATTTCATATATCGTCATCGCCTGACGTTATCTAACCGTCGCCTCATAGTGTACTATTACTCCCCGGGCTCTCAGAGCCGGAATATGGGTGGTGACCGAGTTGATATCCAGAGGGTTGTTGTAAATCCATACCGTGTCGCCTAAACCCAGTCCGACATTCTGCACCAGAGGATAAACGTCGCTGATCTGGTTACCGGTCAAGTTGGTACGACACAACTCTGTTAAACCGGCCAGCGGCGAGATGCTCACAATGGAGTTACCTGAGAGGTCAATATCAACCAATTGAGTCAATCCCGTAAGAGGTGTTATATCTGC
>CBFCYQ010000064.1:0-12986 GCA_965602205.1 uncultured bacterium
ATAACATTGTCTCTGGTTTTGGGAGTTGCTGTATATTCAAGCCCTAAAACAGGCCTCATATTGCTGGAATAAGCCGAAAAAGAACACCGTTTTCAAGGCCAGCTATAACCTGGCCCGGATCGACCCACAGGCTCCGCAAACCCCGGCGGACATGCCTGCCGGCCAACGCCGGAATATTCTTGATCCCCGGCTCACTCTCCCTTTTATTTAGAAACGCCCATCAACGAAAACCATTACTGCGTAACATATAATCATGGTCAGGCGGGCCCCGCTTCGAGCAACATCGCTCGGGTAAGCACGGCCAGCCGACAATTGTGGAGGAAGACATGAAAATAAGCACTTATGCCGCCCTGAAGGAAAAGAAGCCGCTGGAGCCGTTTCAGTACGATGCAAAAGACCTGGGGGATTGGGATATCCAGGTCGCCATCAGCCATTGCGGTATATGCTACAGCGATGTGCACTTGATCGACAACGACTGGGGTATGAGTACCTATCCCCTGGTCCCCGGCCATGAGATCGTCGGCACGGTCACGGCCGCCGGCAACAAAGTCGCTGGATTCGAAAAGGGTCAGCGCCTCGGCATCGGCTGGCAGTGCGGGGCCTGCCTGAACTGCGAGATGTGCACCAGCGGCATGGAAAACCTCTGTCCCGAACATAGGGATACATGTGTCGGCAACTTCGGCGGTTTTGCCCGGTCGATCATCGTCGACAGCCGCTTCGCCTACGATCTACCGGAGAGCATCACTTCCGAGGCCGCCGGTCCCCTGCTTTGCGGCGGCATCACCGTTTATTCTCCCCTGCGTCACTATGACGTCAAGCCATCGCACAGAGTCGGTGTTATCGGTGTCGGCGGCCTGGGACATATGGCGTTGCAGTTCGCCAATGCCTTCGGCTGCGAGGTTACGGCCTTTTCATCGTCGCCTGATAAAGAAGCCGAGGCCCGTAAATTCGGCGCCCACCGCTTCATACCATCGGCGGACCCGGCCGAGGTACAGAAAGCGGCCGGCACTCTCGATTTCATCATCTCCACGATCCACGGCGACCTCAACTGGGACGCCTACCTGGCCGCCCTGCGACCCAACGGCAAGCTTTGCTTTGTCGGTGTTCCCGACAGCGCCATCGCCTTTCAGGCTTTCCCGTTGCTGGTGGGGCAATTGTCCGTCTGCGGTAGTGTCATCGGCGGCAGAGCTATGATGAAAGAGATGCTCGACTTCGCCGCCCGGCATCATATCGCGCCCCAAACCGAGGTGGCACCGATGGAACAGGTCAACGAGGCCGTGCGCAGACTAAAGGAAAACCGGGCGCGCTACCGTATCGTACTGAAGAATTAGGAATCGAACGGCGATTCGTTACGGCCGGGCGGCGCTGGGATGTTGACTGGAATCCCGGCCGACCGGCGGCTTGAACAGGTCGTAGTAACCCACCTGGAATATCGCGAGCGCTTTGGCCTCGTATTCGGTGAGAAGCTCCGGGAGGGAGTCAGCCAGATCGACGGTGATGTCCGGCAAACGGTAAAGTGATTTGGGGCCGCGCCCCCGCAGGCGGGCTATGAAGTAGTAATCGTTTTCAATATAGCCGATTCGATACCACTCCGAGAGATAGGCAAAGTGCGTCATCCGGCTGGCTGTGTCCAAAAGATCGCGTCCGAAGGAATAGTTGTCATATTCAAGTCGCACCAGCCCCATAACGGTCGGGAGAATATCCATCTGGCTGACCGACTCCGTAATCCTTTCCCCACGGGGCAGGCGGCCCCGGGTGTCGAGAATCAGCAGCGGAATGTGAAAGTAGCTCAGGTCCATATCAATTCGGTGGCTGCCGCCGGCGCCGTTGTCGGCGGTGATGAATATCAGGGTGTTGTCAAAAGCCGGGTCGGTCTGCACCTGCCGCACAAAGCGGCCCAACGCCCAATCTGAATACTTGAACGCATTCAGAATCCCTTCGTCCTTGGTCCCGGACGGCACCCGCTCAAAAGCAGCATCAGGCACAATCCACGGCCCGTGGTTAGATGCCGTCAGAAGTGTGGCAAAGAACCGGCCGCCCTGCAGACGATGGATTTCGTCGATAACGCGGTCGAACATCACGTGATCGGGCACCCCCCAGGTGGACAGCCGCTGCTCGGCCTCATAATCCAGCGACGAGATCACCCGCCTGAAGCCGTTGGACATCATAAAACCCTGGGTGTTGTCGAAATGCGGATCGTGCGTCAGGAAAAACATCGTCTCATAGTCATGCTCGCGGAAGATAGCCGGCAGCCCCCACAGATGAAATTCACCCCTCACCTGTTTCATCAGGAGCTTTCCCAAAAGATGCGGATACCCGAACAGTGTCGAAAAAACGCCCGAATAGGTATGCATCCCCTCCGAGTACATCTGCGAAAAAAGAATGCCCTCGCCGGCCAGCGAATCGAAATGCGGGGACAGCTCAACGCCGTGGATGTTGTTCAGCACGTCCACCTTGGTGGCGCCGAACGATTCCATTATTACCAGAATTACGTTGGGCGGGTCCGCGGCCGGGGGCTCAAACGTCACGCGCCGATGCGTTTTCCCCTCACCGGCGCTGTCCGAAGCCGGAATGGCCAGCAGGTCACGCACTAGCCGGTCGGCGTCCGGATGCGCAAACTCCTCCACGAACGTCCGCAGATCCTCTTTCTTGTCCGACTCATAGACGGCATCGTGCAGGAAAGTATAGGTCGGATTCAGCGCCAACTGGTTGGCGAAATCGTATTCGCAGAAATAGGCTATACCCCACCTCAGCGGTGTCTTCTCTTCGATACGACCCCGCGCCCCCACGAAAAAGACCAGCAGTATCAGCGGCAAAAAGACCAGGTTTACCCAGAAGGGCGAAATCTCCCGCCCGTCGAGGACCTTCCGCTGCAGCCATCGCACCCCCAGCACGAAACCCACCACCACTACCCCGTACAGAATCAAATACCCCACAACCGGATAGGTCTTCCAGATCATCGACAGCATTATTCCCGGCGTGTCGCCCCACAGCAAAGCCATGCCGTTCAGGCGGACGTTGAAGAAATTGAAGAACTCGATATCGACCACGTGCAAAAAGAAAACCGCCGCCGCCATGACCCCAATCAGCCACGTATGTATCTTCCGTACCAGCCGGTTGCGGGCGATATCGATCAGCGGCAATACGCCCAGCACCGCCAGCGGCAGCATGATAAACGAGGCAATGGCAAAATCAAACCGCCAGCCGACCACGAACGACTGCATGACCACGCCGACGGGAATTCCCGAGGCCCAGTCGTCAACCAGCAACAGCAGAATCAGCCGCCAAAACTCGAAAAACAGCGCCAGCAGCACACTCAACAGCAGGCAGTAGATCGCCGGGCCGGAAATGTATTTCGTCCTGAGGTTCATATCAGTTTCAAGTCCGAATTTTAACAGCCTATTGTGCGTTGTTGCCGGACGATTGTCAAGCGTTTACGGAAGGCGCTCGGCCGAATTTCGACCAAAAAGAAAGCCGGGTATCTTGCGATACCCGGCTTCCGTCATGAAGTGAAGTACGAAAATATCAGAAATTCACCCTGACGGTGAAATACTGGTTATCGTCGAATACTTCCGTCTCCGTCCAGGAATACTCGAAGGCCAGTTTGGTGGCGCCCAGTTCGTAAACCAGACCGGCGCCAAGCGACAGACCATAGATATAGTCGCCCTGATCAGAGAAGTTGTAGCCGGCTCTCAGGGAGTACAGTTCGTTGTAAACGTACTCCATTCCACCCTGCCACATGTCTTCCTGGTAGTTGTTGGAACGGAAATTGCCCGAAATGGTCGCCACGTGCGGGCCGTTGTCCATGAAGTCATACATCATGCCCATGCTAATGGAACTGGGCAGATCGAACGGCGCTCCATTCGGCGATGCCTGACGGTTCAGCAGTTCCCGCTGGAAACCACGGCCGGAAAAGGACATTTCCGGACCGTAGTTCTTGATCGCCAGTCCCACCTTCACCCCTTGCCAGCGTGGGTCGTAGATGAAGCCGACGTCGAAGGCGAAGCCCGTGGCCTTGGCCTCAAAGATGTCCTCGTTAATGAACATCCCGCTGAAACCAAAGGAGACATTCGCCGTCAGGATACGCGCGTAGGATACGTTGATAACCGCCAGCGTCGGGTCGAAAACACGACCGGTGCCGTCGGGGTAATCCTCCGTCGTTTCCTCGATCTCGCCGATGGAAACCACTTTGGCGCCAATACCGAGTGACCCGAAACCATCGATATACGTCGCGATGCCCACGAAGTTCATATCGATGTCGGCGATGTACGGCAGATGGGTGAACATCACCTCCGTTCCTTCCATTGATGCCAGACCGGCCGGGTTCCAGTACATGGCCTCGACACCCGAGACGTCGGCCAGTATGGCGCCGCCCATGGCCGTCCCCCGGGAACCGTACGGAATCAGCAATTCCTGGGCTCCTGCGGTGCCGATCCGGCGGCTATTCCCCGCGTAAACCGAAGATAGGCTTACCGCAAGGAGAACTATCATCAAAACTACGATTTTATTCTTCATTGCTTATATCCTCCTTGCTTAGAACAAGTCAAGCACTTCGCTTTCGGTGAATACTGCCATCTTGCCTATCTTGGTACCGAATCCCGGTGCGTCGACCACGTAGATGTAAATGCCCGAGGCTACCGGCAGACCCAGCTCCGTCTGCGCGTTCCATTCCGCCACAGCCGTAGAAGCGTCGTTTTTGTCGATCGTCTGAACGAGATCGCCGCCAAGATTGTAAATGCTGATAGTACACTTCTCCGGCAGATGGTGGAAGCGTATCACCGACTTGCCCGGCGCCGGATCGTATGGTCCAAACAGGTAGAATGGATTCGGAACCGCCTTGATCTTGTCCAGGACCTTTTCGTTAGCCGCATAGTCCAAAGCCTGCGGCGTGAAGAAGAAAGTGTCCGCCATCGTGTTCGGCTTCGTGGTCGACAGCCGGAAGATTGTCCCCATCTCCGGACAATCCTGCGTAAAGGTAAGCGGGTCGCCGTCATCGGTCGTATCGATGAGGTTGCCGTCCGTATCTTTGTACCGCAGGATGCCGCCGTTCCAGTTCACCAGAACCGTGCGGGCCAAAACCTCTGCACCCATGGTGACATCAGCAGCATCGATTGTGGCGCCTGTCGTCAGCGAATCCTCAAACGCCTGGTAACCGGCTTCACCCGGGCTCATGTCGGCCGGGTTGGTCCAGTAGACCCAGTCGGTATAGGGGTCGTCATCGCCGCCGGAAGCCGAGTGTTCCAGGTCACCGCCGCCCAGGTAAACCGAGTCAGCCGGATCGAGCGGATTCACCCAGAAACTGTCCACGCCCCAGCTTTCCAGCGCATAAATGTCGTCACCCTCCCAGGCGTCACCGGCGTCGTCGATGATCTTTATAACCATCCGCACGTCATCGGAAGGATCCTCGGGCGTGCCGATACCGATGTTCCACAACTCGAACGGCACCCAGATGGCGTTAACCGGGTCAGCGATCCATTCATAAGCCCAGGAACCACCGGTGCCCGGGTCGGCATTGTCACCCGTAAAACGCATCTCGAAGTCATAGGAGTTGATGAACGGGAGGTTGGGGCAACCCTGATCGCACCGGGTTGTGTAGTATAGGAATTCGCTGTACGGGCCGTTCGTCCCGCCGCCGCTGGTGCCGCCATTATCGTAAATGTGGAAGCCCCACCGGCCATCGCCGACCTGCTGCAGTGCAGACGGATTGGCCGGATCACCGTCTTCATCCACCAGACCTCCGACCGGGAAGTCACGGAATCCGAAGGCCCCCGGTTCCGGAGGAATTACCGGACCCGCACCATTCTCGACGACAAAGAAACTTAGAAAATCGAGCGGCGGACCGGTCACTTTCAGAAGCATACCGTCGATGACAAAGTAGTCTTCATTACCGGTCTGGTTTGTCTGCCACTCCAGCAGCATCGTGTCGGCGTCTATATCGTACAGGAACCAGGCGATGTCGATGGAGTCAAGAATCGTATCGGGTGGATCGGGTGGATCGTGCGGGATAATGGTCGTATCCACCTTGATACCCGGCGTGTCCACAAACGTAACCCGGTACTCGTGCCCCGTCAGAGCGAACGGGTCTTTGACTATCGGGAGCACCTGGCCGCCGGAGACGCCTGTCTCGTGGTCGGCGGGGACCACGTCCTCGGAATCGTATATGGACGTCTCCCCCGCCAGTTCCGCCTGCGGCGTCACCTGGACAATTGTCTGGCTTTCCAGGAACTTATCGCCGTTCGGCACCGCCTCGCCGATCTTGTTAGTGTCGCTGAAGGAAAACGCCGTGACTCGGAAATAGTAGTCCTGCGCGTCCCTCAGAGGCTCGTTCGTCATCTTGTCGATCTTGGTCGTGTAGTGGTACTGCAGCCCCTGGTTCTTCAAAGCACGAACCGACTGGGCCAGGAACAAGCCCGACTCCACGTCGAAGAAAACGTCGGTCAGACTGTCGATATGGTTGTCCAGATCCCACGTCCTGAGCAGCGTCCACGGGCCCGCCTTGGCCGGTGCCTGCCAGACCGAATATCCCTCGAAGGGGAACTCACCCTGATCCACTTCCGAGGTATCATCCCAGGAAAGGGTTATTTCACCCGACAGGCGGGCCACCGTCACGTTCGGCTTGGCCGGCGGCGGCGGCGGGTTGAAGCCGGATTCGTACAGCTTCTGGGCGAACTTGTCCAGCTCTTTCATCACCGTGATCGAGCTAAGACGGTCGGAACCCTGACCGATGATAATCGCGGCCAGAATCTCCGTGCTGTCACCCGGACGGAAAGCGCCACCCGGGTACGGACCGGTCGTCTGCATCCACCGGCGGTCGTCGCCGGCCGCATCCAGATCGCCCGTGAACGCCACCGGGTCACCGCTGTGCACGTATTTCTGGTCGATGCCGGCAGGGTACTGGTAATTCGTCCCGTCCTTGTTGAGTCCCTGCATATAGTTGTATGACTCCTGGCGCGTCCGGGGGTCGGTGCCATTGATGTACTTATTGAACGACGTCATACCCATGTTGACGTACCCGGGCAGGGTATCGTTCCACATCAGGGCCGTGTCGGCGTTATCGCCGGTCGCGATCAGCGGCCCCTGGAAAAAGTCAATACCCAGGCACGGCGGGGAACTGCCGTAGTATTGATCCGAGTTGGTCTCGTTGTAGACATATCCCAGATCAATGGTGGTATCGCACCCCACCAGGTCATCACCGGAGCCGCCCAGGTCCGGATCGGACCAGATCGAGAAGAAGCAATCGGTAAGGACGTTGTTGCTCTTGTTAAATACCTGGAACTTCAGGAATATGATACTGCCCAGCGAACCCTGGCGATCAAAGGCAAAAGTCGTCTGCCTCACCTCGATCCCCAGCGGCGGCGTTTCACCGGAACGGTTGCTGTGCTGGTCGGGGTCCATGTCGTTATAGACCGCCCAGCACATCTGGTCGCCCACCATCGCCGGCTTCCCCTCGTCATCCACCGGGGCGCCCTGGTCGGCCGGCCAGTCGAGGTAGTCCTGGTTCTCATTACCTTCCAGGCTGTCTCGGAAAAGCTTGTAAACCCGGAAAGTCCGGTCGTCCGCAAAGGCCGTGTCGTTGATCGTGTCGATCGGGCCCGGCACGTATTCATCGCTGTACTCCGCCACGATTATCCTGATGGGATCGCCCTCTCCTAAGGCAATCGTAGCTGAATCCAGCGCGCCCATCCACAAACCACCGGCATAGTATGGTGATCTGATGTTCGACCCGTCGATGATATCGTCGGTACCGGCGTAGGGGTAGTAAGTCCCGTAATCGTTACCGAACACACCGGCCAGGTCTCTACCGAAGTTACCATGGTTGGTAATGAACATGTAGATTCTGTTCACATCGATAAACGAGGCGTTATCGACCAGCAATGCCTTGGATGGTGCTGATTTTCCTCCTAACCCCATAGGCGGCGCCGCCGCCAGCGGCAGCGCAAAAAGGAAGATCAGCAAACAGGTCAAAAACTTTATTTTCATCTTAATATCCCTCATATTTCTCAGAACGACACCCGCAATCCGAACAGTATCATCCGGGGATTGGAGTAGTTCTTCGGGTTGTTCTGTGCCAGGTCATACCTGTGTGTGAATTCGTCGCCCCGCGTCTCGCCGGTCTCCGGGTCGATGGCGGTGCTGCTGGACCGCAACTGACCCTCGGCGCTCTGCAGGTAACCCGACGTGTTCGCTTTGCCGGTTCCTTCATAAATATTGAGGATGTTCTCGCGGTCGAGAAGGTTTTTGACCCACACGTACGGAACGAACTTGTACTTGTCGATAGTGAAGCTCCGTTCCATCTTGAGATCGACAACGAACTGCCACGGCAGATTGTCCGAGTTGATCGTGCCGATCGGAATCTGCTGCACCGAGGCGTTCGGGCTGACACCGTCGTATATCTGCATCGGCGTATACGGCGTACCGCTGGCCAGTTGGATAATAGTATTAAAACCGAAGTTCTCCAGGGGGTAAATCTCGCCGATCTTGGGGCCTTCACCCTTGCCGGTGCGCAGGTCAAACATCCCGATCAGGCTGTGGCGCTGGTCGTAATCCAGCGGGTTCGTCTGTTTCGGTGTGCCCGCAGAATTCTTCCAGGCAATATTGTACTGGCTCTGAGCATACGAACCGGTACCGGTCGCATAGCTTAGCGAGTATTTGAAACGCATAGCGATGTTCCGCGTCCGACGCATGGTCAGACTGAAGTCGACGCCCTTGATGGTGCCGTAGTCAGTATTCGAGAAGAAGTCGTAGGCCGTCGGGTAAGCCGGTGTCTGGTGGAATATCTGCGTCAGGTCGGTAACATCCTTGTAGTAGGCCGTCAAGTCAATCGCCGTGAAATCGCCCAACTGGTGGGTCAAACCAACTTGATACTGCGTGGTCTTCTCCGGCTTGAGGTTCGGGCTGGCGAAGGGATAGTAGGATCCGGCGTCAACCCGCGCCTCCAAAAAGTCATAGCCGAGATACAACCGCCGCAGGTCGGGCCGCTGGAACATCTTGCCGTAGTTAATATGTAACTGCGTCCGGTCGCTGACCGGGAAGCTGATACCCAGGCGCGGCGAGACACGCGTGAACTTCTCACTGTCTTCCAGGTCATCCTCTGAGATCACCTTGTCCACGCCATCTTCAGGAGTCTCGTTATCGGGATCGGTCGGCTGGGATATGTTCTTCACCCGAAGAGCTTTGTAATCGAAGTAATCGAAACGCAGCCCCGCGTTGATAATCATCCCGCGCCAGTCAAAACGATCCGTCAGGTAAACACCCAGGTTAATCGGGTGCTTGGTGTCGTTCAGGAAAGTCTCGTCATCGGACGTGCTGCCCTCGGCGTCAAACCCGTAACGGTTGACTCGCGTCGGGGCGTCGCCCAGCGTGGCGGTCAGGTTCTCGAAGAAACGCACCGTGTGGCGCTGGAAATCGAAACCGAACTTGACCGTGTGATGGGCCATCATCTGCTTGGTGATGTCACCCTTCAGGCCCACATAGGACGAGCGGCGGTCAAAATAGCCGCCCCAGTAGGACTCGTAGAAGGTCACAAAGGTATCCTCATCCGAGCCGGCTTCGATGGACGGGTCAAAATCACGGGCCGTCAGGCTGTCGCCCTCGCGATAGAGGTTATAGAAATCCCACGTCGGATTCGTCACCTCACGCTCGTAATTGACGTAGTCGTCCATTACCACACCGTCACCACGGAGCCGCTCCGTCTGGAAATAGGATACGCTGAAGTTGTAAAAGGTTTCGGGGTTCAGGGTGTGCGTAATCTTCGCGTTCAAACCCAGGTTCTTGTCAATGTAGCGCGGCGAGTGCTGTACCTGGTTCGTATAGTGAGGGTGCAGGTAATAGTGACGGTACTCCTGCCAACTGTCATACGAACCGTTGCCGCTCAACGCAAACTTGAAGTTGGGGGTGAAATTGTAGTCGATCTTCCCCTGGTACGACCACCCGGCCAGGGTGTTGTTGAGCATACGCTGGGGGTCTTCCAGATCGTAGACTTTATCAATACCAAAATTCTCGTAGACATCTTTCGTCACAGCCGAGGGCGACCGGTCACTCAGCCACCGACGCTCACCGGAAAAGAAGAAAAATCCCTTCTCCGTACCGGGGATCGGACCGCTGAAATCGGCCGTATACCAGTTCTGGTCGAAACTGTCGTAACCCAACTCCTTGAAAGCATTATCGGTGAGGACCTCGGCGCTGCCGTGGTACTCCTCACCTCCGGAATTGGTCGTCACATTAACGATACCCGAAGCGACGTGGCCGTACTCGGCCGAGAAGGCTCCGGACGTCACCGAAATCTCTTTAATGGCGTTATTACTGATGTTCGCCGATGAGATTCCGGTCAGCGGGTCCTGTTGTGAGAAACCGTCGACATAATACGCTACTTCCGAAGGCCGTCCGCCGCGCAGGTTAATCTCCGGCGCCTGGGCGGTCGACTCTCTGAAGCTGCGCTGGCGTGAGTCAACGTTGGAATTCATTCGCACGACACTGTTCTGAATGCCCACCACCTGCTCAAAGCCACGGACCGGCATGGCCAGCAACTCGTCGCGCTGAACGATGTCTACCGTGGTCGTCTTGTCCTTGATGACCAGCGGCGCTTCCGCGCGCACGGAAATGGTGGTGCCCAGATCGGTGGCTCTCGAGGACAACTCATGATTCTGATACGTAGCCAGATCTGCTGAGACGTGAACGTTGCTGACTTCCAGTGTCGCATAACCTACGGCGCTAATCGAAAGAACGTAGTCACCGACCGGGACGTTAAGGATAATATAGTTACCATCCAGGTCGGTAATAGCACCGAGGTTGGTTCCCATAACGGAAACGGTCACACCTATAAGCGCCTCCTTGGTCTCGACGTCGGTTATCTGACCGGTGATCTTACCGGTAACCGCACCGAAAGCCGTGCTCGCCAGAAGCACGGTGAGGACGCCTATTAACAGTAAAAGCTTAAATCGCATATGGCTTTTCCTCCAAGCAATTTATGGATTATAGTGATGCTTTTGTTAGATTTCCCATTGCACAAGCGTTACCGATTTCAACCATATAAATCTCCTCCTTTTTCTTGAACGTTACCTATTCAAGCATAAGCATAATCCACCTTATTGATTTCAGTTAAAAAGCTATCCCAGACCAAGATAGTGTCAACAAAAAACATCGCACTTATTTTCACACTGCGACCATCCTGCCACATCGGGCGACCGGGGTACGACGCCGAAATCGTCGACCTTCGGGATATTCATCGCATGCTTCGTCGACAACCATGACCCCTGCCCAACCTTCTTCGCGCCCACCCTATCCCGTTACGAGACAACTGGTTCGGCCGAGCCACGAAACCGCCCGTAGCACAGCATCAATGCCCGTACGCACTACTGCATCAGACCAATGCTTGGATATCCGTTTAATATCGATAATATTACCTCCTATTGAGGAGTTAAAACGTCTTGTATCGCCATCCCTGCCGACAGTAAATCAGTGTAGCGGTGAGAAGTTGAGGACTTCAGCGTCATGTCTATAGCGTGTCCTCTAAAAAAAATACGGCACAACGTCGCACGAATTTGAGGTTTTGTGCAACAAAGTCATGAAATAACCACGCCGCACCGGCCGCCGTTCGCACCCCGATCCGACGCATCGGCACTGACGATCCCGGCTTCGAGTGGAGTTGTCGGCCTGCTATGATGCACGGAATCACCGCACGGCACATGACGAGACTAGAGGAAGTTTATCGTCCGCTCCTCCCGCAGGGAATCCCATCGTGCATGTTTCATCGTTGAACACTGTTTCAAAACTAAACAGCGTTTTACTTGTTTCACAACGACACAACCCGTCACACGCATCGCTAACCCGCTGTATCCCAACACATTGAATATCGCCGGCGAGCCGGTACGGCTTTTGCCAATACATCCACGGCCATAATTGTGATAACCTTCTAACAGGGGGTAGCCAATGAGCAACCCACAACTTGTGCCCGTTAAGACCAGCTTATCGCTCAAAATCCTCACCCTGGCCCTAGTCGTGTTGCCCTGCGTATTCGGTGGTGAAGCGAACGCGCAGTTGTCTTCGGATCCTCCGACACCAACGACCATCACTCTCACCTGGACTGCACCCGGCGATGATGGCAATACGGGACAGGCCATGCAGTATGACCTGCGTTATTCGACGTCCCTTATCTCCGAGCAGAGTTGGGGTGCCGCCACTGTCGTTACCGGCCTTCCCGCGCCTCAGGCCGCCGGCAACGAGGAGTCCTTCACCGTCACCGGTCTGCAACCCGGCACTGTCTACTACTTCGCCATCAAGGCCGCTGACGAGGTCCCGAACTGGTCGGCGCTGTCCAACGTCATCAGTCAGTCCACTGCGGCCGAGAACCTTCCTCCAGGGGTTATTGCGGACCTGGTGCTGTCAAACGCGACACCGGGTTCTCTGACTCTGACCTGGACCGCTCCCGGCGATGATGGCACGTCCGGCACCGCTTCGGAGTATGATGTCCGGTACGCTCTGTCGCCGATAACCGAAGCCGACTGGGACGCGGCGAGCCGTTTTTCCGACGTGCCCCCTCCTCAGAGCGCCGGCAGCAGCGAGACCCTGATCGTAACCGGCCTGGAGCCGAACACGAATTACTACTTCGCTATCAAGACCGCCGATGAAGTGCCCAACTGGTCAGGCCTGTCCAACGTCCCCGCTGCGACGACCGCCAACGAGACAACCGCGCCGTCCCTGATCGCCGACCTGACCCTTTCTAACCCCACCGAGAGCACGCTGACCCTGAACTGGACCGCCCCCGGCGATGACAGCGCCGCCGGCACCGCGGCGCAATATGAAATTCGTTATTCGACTTCCATGATAAACCAGGCCAACTGGGCGGCGGCTACGCCGGTATCCGGCGTACCGGCTCCCCAACCGGCCGGAACCGCCGAGTCCATCGTCGTCGGCGGGCTTCAGCCCAGCACCCTGTACTATTTTGCCATCAGGACGGCTGACGAAGTACCCAACTGGTCCGGCCTGTC
>CBFCYQ010000065.1:0-12522 GCA_965602205.1 uncultured bacterium
GGCCCCCGTCAATTCCTTTGAGTTTCAATCTTGCGACCGTACTCCCCAGGCGGGGCACTTAATGCGTTAGCTGCGGCACCGAGGGGGTCGATACCCCCGACACCTAGTGCCCATCGTTTACCGCTAGGACTACCAGGGTATCTAATCCTGTTTGCTCCCCTAGCCTTCGCGCTTTAGCGTCAGTATCAGGCCAGAAAGTCGCCTTCGCTACTGGTGTTCTTCCAGATATCTACGCATTCCACCGCTACACCTGGAATTCCACTTTCCCCTCCTGTACTCAAGACCGACAGTATCGAATGCAGGCCGGCAGTTAAGCTGCCGGTTTTCACACCCGACTTGAAGGCCCGCCTACGCGCCCTTTACGCCCAGTGAATCCGAACAACGCTTGTCCCCCCCGTATTACCGCGGCTGCTGGCACGGAGTTAGCCGGGACTTCCTCTGTGGGTACCGTCAGGAACAGGTCAGTTACTACCCGCTCGTTTCTTCCCCACTGACAGGGTTTTACACTCCAAGAAGCTTCATCACCCACGCGGCGTTGCTGCGTCAGACTTGCGTCCATTGCGCAATATTCCCTACTGCTGCCTCCCGTAGGAGTCTGGGCCGTATCTCAGTCCCAGTGTGGCCGGTCACCCTCTCAGGTCGGCTATCCATCGCAGCCTTGGTGGGCCGTTACCCCGCCAACAAGCTAATGGACCGCGGACTCATCCTCAAACGACAGGTTGCCCCGCCTTTGACCACCGGAGGATGCCCTCCAGCGGTGTTATCCGGTATTAGACCCCCTTTCGAGGGATTATCCCGGATTCAAGGGCAGATTGTCCACGTGTTACTCACCCGTTCGCCACTTTACTCATCCAACCGAAGCCGGATTTTCTCGTTCGACTTGCATGTATTAAGCACGCCGCCAGCGTTCGTTCTGAGCCAGGATCAAACTCTCCGCAAATATTCAAAATATTTAACTTCAAGTCTAAATCCCGAATCGCATCACAAACGTGTGCATTATTCGGAAATCAAGATCAAGATTTGATAGACCTCAAGAATAAACTTGGGATCCGCGAAACCAAGACAAAGTATATCTACTCTTGCTTCCACATGACTATTTAGTTGTCAAAGAACAATCGTCAAAAAAAGCTGCCTGACATCAATGTCCGGCAGAAACACATAATAACAACAAACCGAACTTTGTCAAGCCTTTTTAAATTACTTTTTCAAAAAACTTTGCCTTTTCCGACTCGCCCGGCCCGATAACCGAGCCAAAAAAATGACTCGAAAATTTGACTGCAGATCAAAGATTGAGCCATCATCAACTATCGGTATAATATCATAATACTTTACGCAGCCAGTGTCAACAATAATTGGCTAATCTGTTCAGAAATCCGCCCACCGGCTCTCTTTCCTCGCTGCCGGGCATAAGAGCCGGCAGCCCCACCGATAGCTGAATCTTCCGGCGGCGGCCCGAAGACCGCCGTCACCTGTTTTGAAACCATGTCCCGGCGGCTGTTGTTCCAAAAATCTTTTTTGGACTGCGGATCGGGGCCGAACGCCGAGCGGCGACTGCCATGCTCTGCCCCGGTTGCTCGTTCCCAAGCCGACGCGCGTGGTTGATCAGGACGTTTCGCATCACATCCGGTTAACGGTCTTATCGCGCGTCACCATAAAGTCAGGTTTTCCGCGTGCGCGTGGCACTCCGACAGGTGGCCCCGTTATGCGAGAGGCACAAACTTTACCCGCAGGCAATAAAAAACGAACGTTAAATGAAACCTTAGCGCGAGCGAGTCGTACACCATGATAGAAGGCACGCTTCCGCAAGAAACTCAATAGCAAGGGTTTAGGACAGTGAAAACTTACTTGAGGGTAGTTTTGTCGCTGATCCTGGCGGCGGTGTCTGTCCAGGCGCAGCAGAGTACAACCGGTTTCGAGCGGCCACCCGGAATTGACCTTGGCGTGAAGCGTGTAACGGAAGGGGAAAACGTGGTGATTCCGGGTGTGCCGGCATATTTGTGGCACCACGGATGCGGGCCGACGGCGGTCGGGATGGTGATCGGATACTGGGACGGCCGGCTTTATCCCAACATGGTTCCCGGCGACGCCTCGACGCAGTCGGCGGCGGTCAACGCCATGATAGCCGATGACGGTGGTCAGGCGGACTGCGCCGTCGCGACATCCGACCACTTCCAGGACTACGCCTGCCCGCTTGATTCCGCGGGCTGCCTGACTCCCGACAAGTCGCAGACAGGAGGGGCTCATTACGACAACTGCCTCGCCGACTTTATGTTCACCTCGCAAAGCGATATGGGCAACTGTTATGGGCAGACCTGGTATGGCCATATCACCGACGCCTTCATTCAATACGTGGATCTGGTCGCCCCCGAGGCCCTGCCCGAAGCCAATTCGTTCCTCTTCCATTGGTTCAGTTGGAACAACTACAAAGACCAGATTGACCGCGGCCGTCCCATGCTTTTCCTGGTCGACATCGAAGGCGACGATTCCCCGGACCACATGGTCACGGCCATCGGCTACAACGACGCAACCATGGAGTATGCCGTGTATGATACCTGGGACACCGAAATCCATTGGTACCCATGGCGGGGGATGGAAGAAGGGAGTCCCTGGGGAATCTTCGGCATCGCTCGCTTCGGAGTGGAATCGATATGCGCCGACGCCGATGGTGACGGTTTCGGCGACCCCGGCCATCCGGAAAACATGTGCCCGGTGGACAACTGCCCCAATGTGTATAATCCCCTCCAGGAGGACCGAAACTCGGACGGTATTGGTGATGCCTGCTGCTGTGTGGGATTGCGAGGCAATATCAACGGGGATCTCGAGGACAAGGTCAACATCTCGGACATTGCCTACCTCGTGAAACACCTCTTCGCCATGCCCTCCGGTCCCGAGCCGGGGTGTGTTCAGGAGGCCAACGCCAACGGCGACACTCTTGAAAAATACAACATCTCCGACGTGACATACCTGGTCAAGTACCTGTTCGGCATCCCCCCCGGACTGCCGCCGCCGCCCTGCCCGTAGGCGGGCAAGGTTCAGATCGTCCGGGCCCGATTTGCGCCCGCGTCGCCGGGGACGCGGGCGTCTCTATACATCTCTCCGACCAACCGCCATCCGAAAGAGATAACTCTTGACATGTCTGACATTCTTATCTATGTTTCCAATGCAGGGAGGTTATCAACAGAATTAAAGCGGGTATCAGGAATTGTGCGCTGAACGGACGATTATTCGCGCATCTGATGCCTTGGACTCGTGCAGAGCGGCCTTTGTCAAACAACGCTGATGAGCTTGACGAAGGGATCATATGCTCGCATGCGGCAAAACACCTCCTGCGACTCAGGGAACAATAACGGCACGGTCCATGCCTATTGCAGTGGTAATCATATTTATGGAAGCCAACAACGCCGGGACTTCTGAGAACGCCGCGTCGAATCGGCGGGACCGAAAGCAGGCGTCCGGAAAATATTCGAACATCTACCGTACACATGAGAATAGAAGTGAGGTCTTATGAGAGCAACCTGTTTTCGGCAGGCGACCAGCGCCGTGGTCCTGTTGGCGGTGCTGTTGTTCATTTCAACCGGCGGTCTGAGTGCGGACACCAAGTCGGGTGCGGCAACAAAAGCCACTATTATCAGCGACCTGGATGGTGACGGTGTTCCGGACGACCAGGATAACTGTCCGGAAACTTACAATCCCGGTCAGGAAGAAACCGACGGCGACGGCGTCGGCGATGCCTGTGATGCCTGTCAGGGATATGACGACAACCTCGACCAGGACTACGATTTCATACCTGATGGCTGCGATCCCTGCCCGACCGTGTACGATCCCGAACAGACGGACTCCGACGGCGACGGTGTCAATGACGCCTGTGACAATTGCCCCGTGGACTACAACCCGAACCAGGAAGATGTCGACAACAACAACGTCGGGGACATCTGCGAAGTCTTTGAGGGAACGTGCGTCGGCCGCCGGGGTAACGCCAACGGCGATGTGGATGACAAGTGCAACGTTTCCGACGCGTCGTACCTGCTGGCCTGGCTGTTCGGTATACCTCCCGGGCCGGCGCCGGTCTGCATGGTGGAGGCTGACGCCAATGCCAGCGGTGGCCCGAATATATCGGATATCACCTACCTCATGGCCTATCTCTTCGGTATACCTGCGGGCCCCCCACCGCGGCCTTGCCCGTAACAATCAGGTCGAAGGACAGCGGCGGGTAACAGCCTGCCGCCCGGCCGTTCGGTGGCGCAGTCGCCTTTCGTCTTGATAGCGATAAGAAAGCGGACTATATTGACAGCTTATGAAACCGTACCAGACGCTGTCGGGGATATATGGGTAGCGCCGGAGGGGAAGATACGGCCGGTGGCGCGGGCTATTTCGCCCCGGATCGGCTGATGAGACTGCTTCGGCTGCTTTTAATTGTGGCGTTTGCGGTGGTCTTGCTGCGAAACGCCTGGGTCTGTGATGACGCCTATATAACCTTTCGCACCATCGACAATTTTCTCAACGGCCACGCTTTGAGCTGGAACACGGCCGAGCGGGTGCAGGCGTACACGCATCCGGCATGGATGTTCTTGATAATGCTTCTCAATGCCCTGACCGGCGAGTTTTTTCTTACTGTCATCTTTTTATCGTTCGCCCTGACAATGGCCGGGGCGGTATGGCTCGTCTACCGTGGCGCCGCCGGTTTGGCCGCAGCCATAGTGAGTCTGCTGCTTCTCATGTTATCCAAGGCTTTCGTGGATTACTCGATGTCCGGCCTCGAGAATCCCCTGTCACACCTGGTAATCGTCCTGTTCTTATATATCTTCCTGGCACGTAAATTTGATCGTCGCACCTTGCTTCTGCTCTCTTTTACAGCCGGTCTGGGCATGTGCAACCGCATGGACACGATTTTGTTGTTCGCTCCTGCCATAGGGTATGCCTTCTGGAGAATGCGATCATGGAAAGCCCTCGTAGTCGTTATCGCCGGATTTGCGCCCTTTTTATTATGGGAGTTGTTTGCGCTGTTTTACTACGGCCTGCCGTTCCCTAACACATATTACGCCAAACTTCACACGGGCATTGCGAAGCTGGACCTGTTGCGGCAGGGCCTGTATTATCTTTGGGACTCGCTGACGGCAGACCCGCTGACATTGCTCGTCATTGCGGTCGGGTGCGTTCTGCCTTTTGTCCTGAGGGAGCTTAGGAAATTGCCGGTTGTCATCGGTACGTTGGCCTATACCGCTTATGTCGCTTATATCGGCGGCGACTTCATGAGCGGGCGTTTTCTGGCGGCACCGTTTTTGTGTTCGGTGGCTCTCATCGCTCGTAGCGATCTTTCGCGGCTGGGCAAAAAACAGTTTGTGCTTTACGCCGTGATTCTGCTCGTCGGCCTGGCCTCGCGCCATTCACCGGTATACAGCTCGGCTGATTATGGCGGCGAACTCGATTACGAAGCGATAATCGACCGTCAGTCGGGTATCGCCGACGAACGGGCGCATTACTTTTTCAGTTCCTCGCTCTTAAACTGGCGCCCCGGAGTCGAGATGCCGGACCATCATTGGGCCGAGCAAGGACGCAATATCCAGGAACAGGGGGCGGTTCTGGTAACCAAATCGGCCATCGGTTATTTCGGCTTTTTTGCCGGCCCCACAGTCTATATTATCGATGATATGGGTCTGGCCGATCCGCTGCTGGCCCGTCTGCCTGTTCCCGATCCGGAAAACTGGCGTATCGGCCATTTCCGGCGTCAACTGCCCAACGGTTACATTCAAAGCCTGCGCTACGGCAGTAACCTGATCACGGACAGTGCCCTGGCGCAGTATTACCAGCATGTCAAGTTTATCAGCCGCGGCGCGCTGTTCAGCCTCGACAGAATCGGCGAGGTAGTCAAACTCAACCTCGGGTTCTATGACTCCTTTTTGGAGGCCTACCGCGACGAGCCTCTTGTGGAGTATTCACTGGATTCAATAACTGAAATGCAGGCATCGATTGACGACTCGGAACGGCTGACCGGCTATCTCGGCATACCTTCACGGGGAGTCGAGATTGACCTGGGGAAGACTTGTTTTAATCAGCAGATGGAAATCGGGCTGGACAACGATGATGACTACATTGTAGTCTTCATGAAAGCAGGCACGGAACTGAGCGACTTCGTCTCGCCGGCCCAGACCGACGTTCCCACCGGGATGTCAATACAACAGGTCAATATACCGAGTTGGATTAGAGATAACGGCTTTGATCGGCTCCGCGTGTACCCCTACCGTGGCGACGGTGTTTATCGGCTGGGATACTTGAGACTTCTTGAATAGCTCTCAGCTTTCGTCCGGGGAGATCAATCAGCAGCCGATAGATTTTGACTTTGACTGTCGGTCCATTTGCTTATATTAGGGCATGCCGGACAGGAGTAACGCTACCTATTTCAGCCGTCATCGCCGCTGGCTTATACCGCTAATTCTTTTTTCGCTGTCGTTCGCGGTGCGGCTGGTGCACCTGGTGCAGGTGCAGTCAATGCCCACGTTTGACTTCCCCGTTATGGATGAGAAATACCACGTCGAGTTGTCCTCACGCATAAATTCCGAAAACGGCTACGGCGCGGAACCTTTCTACCGGGCCCCGTTGTATCCTTACCTTTTTGCGTTTCTCCACAAAATAACCGGCTGGTCGCTCTTCTGGCCGCGTTTTATCCAGGTCGTGCTGGGCTCTCTGTTGCCGGTATTGATATTCCTCTTCGGACGAAAGCTGTTTGGCGACCGGGTTGCGTTGTGGGCGGGTGCGGTGGCCGTGGTGTATCCAACCTTCTTGTATTACGACATCTCGCTATTGATCACTTCCCTGATGATCCTGCTGACGCTGCTTCTGACATGGCAGTTATACCGGTGTCAGGAGCGCGCCGGCCCGGTCAATTTTCTCATTGCCGGTGCGATGCTCGGCCTGGCGGGATTGGCTCGGCCCAATATACTGGTGCTCGGCCCGGCGCTGGTAATCTGGATCTGGTTTAATATCCGGCCGCTGACAGGACTGAAGAAGGCAATTACAGGTTATGTCATTATCGGTCTTGCGGCATTTATAGTCATCCTGCCGGTGACTGTTCGCAACTATGTCGAGGGCAACGACCGGGTTATCATAGCCTGGCAAGGCGGCTTCAACTTCTACCTGGGCAACAACCGCCTGGCCAGTGGCTGGTCGGCTACGGTCCCGGGAATCGACTTCACCTGGGAAGGCGGCTACCGTGAAGCCATTGCTATCGCGGAGCAAACAACAGGCAAAGAACTCAAGCCGTCGGAAGTCTCCAGTTTCTGGTACGACCGGGCTTTTGAAGAGATCGACCGGGACCCGGGTGCCTTTGTGGCTCTGATGGTAAAGAAGCTGCGCCTGTTTTTTAACGGTTATGAAATTCCCAACAACCAGGACATGTACTTCGTGGGCAATTTCTCATCCGTGCTCAAACTCCTGATGTTTGCCGGGCCGGTGTTCTTTCCGTTCGGGATAGTCGCTCCCCTGGCCCTGCTCGGTATCGTCTTTTCGCTGGGGCAATGGCGCAAATACCTGCTTTTATACCTTGTTCTCGCCGCTTATGTAGTCACGCTGCTGTTGTTCTTTGTCTGCGCCCGTTTTCGACAGCCCCTGATGCCGATCCTGATTCTGTTCGCAGTCTTCGGAGCGTACAGCATCTACCGGCAACTGGCCGACCGGAAGTGGAAGATACTGATTCCATCGATACTGGTCCTGGCGCTTCTCATGGTCGAGTCCAACCACGATATGCTGCATCTTGACCGTACCCGGTTGGATGCCGAGAACCGCCTCAATATGGGTATGGCCTATCTGGAGCAGGACCAGTTATCGGAGGCGTTCGCCGAGTTCAGAAGGTCTGTCCTGATAGATTCCACCTTTGCCTCCGGCTATAATAACCTCGGCATCGTGGCCACCCGTCGGGGCAACCTGGCTGAGGCCTGCGAGCATTTCAGGAAAGCGGTTAGGTTCGAACCGTTCGCACCCGACCGGTACGCCAACCTGGCTACGTGCCTGGCCGAGCGCGGTGACATTGCCTCGGCTGTTCAGGTCATGGAAAGGGCCGTGCAAGCCATTCCGAATCACCCGGCCGTACTGTATAAACTGGGGATGACGTATGCGGAGGCCGGTCGCGTCGAGGACGCCCGGCGCGCCATGGAGGGCAGTCTCCGCCTTGACCCGTACAATATTGAAGTCCAGCAGATGTATCGCAGGCTCGGCGGGAGTCAGCGGTAACCTTGCTCGCCATTGCTCCCTACAGAAAATTTGCTATTAGGCGGGCCTGGCCCGTCGCGGCAGAAGCACTGTCAGCAGGCCGCCCATAAACAGCAAAAGTCCCAATGACAGCTGGCCGAAGACGTTCCAGGGGGTGCTGACCAGGAGTCTGGATTCGCCGGGCATTTGCGGGTTATAGTGAACTCTGACGAGTGATCCCGGGGAGTATCCGGTGATGCTTTTAACGGCGACCTCGCGGCGTCTCGTCTTGCCGCCGAAGCCGGGCGCGTTGAGGTGGCTGCGGCCTTCGTACTTCACTCCCGCAACCTGATACTGGTATTGGACCTCCGGTCGGTAAAGCTTTCCTTCGCCCACGAAAGAAGCCGTGACCACGCCGTCGACGCACGGCCAGTTCTGCATCTCGAGTGATTCGCTCAGGCGGCCGGCGGCCATGAATGCGATAATCCCGCCCAGGACAAAAATGCAAAGCCCCCCGGTGGTGGCGAGCGGTCCGATGCGAGGCAGCCTGGGATTCCGGGCCACGGCAACTCTGATCAGCACAGTGACAACGGCCGCTACAAGCAGCAAAACCAATCCGGACATGAAACAAACCTCTCTTGGCACCAGTCAATAGGGTCAAATATGAGCCGTCGGTGAAAAAATGACAAGCAATTAAACAGCGTCCTGCTAAGTGAGTACGTACTTAAATGTAAACCGGATGTCATGGACAGGCTGTCTTCAGACCGCATATAATAGAGGCGAGAATGTCACACTTCAGATGAAAGAAACGAAAGACGCCGCCGAGTCCGTTGTCAACACTCTCGACGTGACCGACCGGGATAAGTCCGGCCGGCCCGAGCCCTCTCATTGAAACACGTGTCTTTTCTGCAGCAGGGCCAGGAGGGGTAAGCCTAAAAGGTAGCAGGCCACCAGTTGCCCGACGCCTATCATCTGGACGGCAAACCAGTAGTTGACGCCCATTATCGGCGCCAGATAGAGAGCCACACCAAAGGCGTTGAGCACTACCGGCGGTAGAGGGGCAATCAGGATGTTGGGGACGAGGCCCTTTGTCCAGATTCGGGCCAGGAAAAAAGTCGACAGCAGAGCCGCCAGTAAAAGAAGTGCGCCGACCACAAACGAATAGCTCCACTCGAGCGGCCGAAACATGGCCGCCGCCACCAGCATCGCTGCCACTGATGTCACGATCAAAGCGCTGTCGATAAACGGTCGCGATTTGCCCCGTTCGGCTCCCCAGACAGCGAGAGTGACGGCGGCAAATGAAACCACGGTGAGACAGGCGGCGGCGAAGAAGTAATCGGAGAGCGCAAAGCGGCTGAGCAGAAATATTCCGGCCAGCCACATCATAATGATCGGCAGCACCGCCAGGAGGCTGCCTGAGATACGGCGGGTGAAGTGGTATACCGAGCGTGTCAGGAAGGCGGCCGCAAGAGTCAAAAGCGAGCCAAAAACTATATCGACCCAGCCGTTGCCCCCGAATATGTTGGCCAGAAAACATCCGATGAATAACCCGGGAATGGCCGCCCGGGTGAGAAATGGCAGGACGGTCAAGGCTTCGGCGACGCGCACCTGGTAGACGCCAAATGATACCGGCGCCAGAAAATAGCTAACGACAGCGTAAACCGCGGCTATCAGCCCGGCGGTTGCGATCTCCCTGACACTCAATTTCTCCACAAGGCGAAATCAAGCCGATAGACCGAGCGGAGTCAACCATTTTTGTGTGCGCCTTCAGCACCCAGAAGTTGTGTCGGCCTGCGATCGAAAGTCTCGTCGGTCAAACGCATATCGCGTATGTCTTCCACGTCAACCTCGGTAGTCGATGGCTTGTCATTGTCGGCCAGAATGAGACTTGGTCGGTTGTCGCGAACTCTGACGGCCAGCGGAACAAAGATGGTCTCAGGATTACTGCCATCGCCGGCGCGGACGGCTATTTTGCGCCGTTCGAAGACAGCCATCAGAAAACGCGATAGAATCCCGGCGCCGTGCGTTTGTTCGGCCGGCTCGGTTCGCGCATCAAAGATGAAGAAATCGGCCTCACCGTTTTTCTTGTGCACTTTTTCCTTCTCGAGCATTTTCTGGTCAATCATGCGAAACCTGGTTTTGAAGAATGGATTCTCGTGCAGAGGATTATTCCTCAGTGCATACCGAATCAACTCCATATCTTCCGGGCTAAGATCCATAAATGGCACGTCCGTGTCCCGCATCAGTCGATACCCGTTCTGATAATAGATGGGTATGTTCATCCTGGACAGCGAGTTTATGTCCCGATAGATAGTTCGATCGGAAACACCGCATTCAGCGGCCATATCCTTTACCAGGGCGCTGCCGCGGTTTTTGATCATGTTGACCAGGTAGATTAGTCTCTCCGCCTTTGTCATTTCGGCCCTCCTTTTGCCAAGACAAGTGTTCGCGTTGACGCCCCCGGAGTGTTTTAGCTTCCCTTTCCCGATTGACCGGTGGCGTCAGTTCGGTCGCCCAGAGCTGCTTTCCGAGCGGTAGTACACGTCATCCGACGCGGTCGAATGACAATCACTGACATTCTACGCCTCAAATGTCGACAACTATTGACATATGTCAATACGAGCAAATTGCGCATAAACTGCGTATTGTCGGAGAGCTATCAGAGGCTGCGAAGGTAGCTGTTGAGGTTTATGTCTTTATGCTGGAGTTTTAGTTTCTTCCGGATCATCTCGCGATGTTTGTGGATTGTGGCCGGCGAAATCCCCAGGGTATTGGCTATCTCTTTGGATGACAGACGGTTTCTGATCATCTGGCAGATTTCGATTTCCCGCGGGCTCAGGTGAGTGAAAATAGAGCTGGCAGCATCGACGAACGGCGAGGCAATCTCCTGCAAGCTCTTTTCCAGGAACTCGACATGATCCCTGACGTCCGCATCGTCGATATCTCTGAGCTTAAGCAATGTCGGCAGGAGGACTTTTTCGACATTGGCAACAATCTGGCGTTTGAATTCCGATCTTTCGCTTTCGAGGCGATTGAGTATTTCTTTGAGGGCGATGTTTCGATCTTTGGCCACCTCCATCTCGGTGCGGATGCGATCGTAAGCTCGGTGCAACTCATCGGCGGTACGCTTGCGTTCGGCAATGTCGCGCGCGTACGCAAACATCCCCTGGGGTTCGCCGTCTTTGTCCTTTACAAGGTAAACCCTTAACTCAACGGGAAACGTGGTGCCGTCTCTTCGGATATATTCCTTCTCATAGATGTCGGAATATCCCCTGGGAATGACCTGCTCCTCAAGGATTTTTAATTCCATGGCGTGCCACTCGGCGGGTGTTATGTCCCGGTATGTCATTTTGAGAAGTTCGGCGGACGTGTAACCCAACATGCGTCGAAACTCGGCGTTACATTCGACAAGGTTGCCATCCATATCTACCGCTCCCGAGCCGTCCTGAAGATTCTCGTAGAGTTGTCGATATTTTTCCTCGGAGTTTTTCAGAGCTTCTTCGGCCTGCTTTTGAGCAGTGATATTCCTGGCCACTACCAAAAACTGAGAGTCCGGAAGCGGCAGTATGCGGGCTTCGTACGTTTGGTCTCCGTCGGGCAGTGACAGCGTGTACTCCATATGGTGCGCCTTATTGGTTCGACGGATTTCATCCATGGCGGCGCGGTAGCGGTCGGCGATACTCTGCGGCATCACCTCGTGAACGTTTTTACCCAGGAATTCGTCCGGGGATACGTACAGCTCCGATATCGCCTTGGTGTTGTAGCCGATAAAGGTGCCGTCGGAATCCAGTCGAAAATACAGGTCTGGAAAGGCTTCGATCATCGATTGCAGTTCCAGGACTTTTCGCGCCAGTTCCTGATCGAGCGCCTTCGGATCGTCTTCCTGGACCGAGAGGACAACGTCTCCCCCGCTTTCGGCCGGTGTCCAATTCAGTCGAACTCTTATGGGGAACTCCGTCCCGTCCTTTCGCAGCCCCCTTAGAAACAGAACCCGGGGTTCGTGCCCATTGGCAGACAGATCGCCGGTCGGGATGCTCCGGCTAAGGCAGGTGGCATCGAACTCTCCCGCCACAAGCACATTAAAGGGCCGGCCCGCCAATTCTTCTGAAGTGTATCCGAAAAGAGATTTCGCGCCGGAATTAGCACCGGCGATAGAACCATCCGACCCGGTTATTATGAGAGCCCCCGGGAAAGTCTCAAACGCGGATCGGTAGTCTATGCCGCCCGACGTCGAACCGGACCGTTCTGAATCACCCTGTCTTGCCCGACCGCCTCGATACTGTACTCTCCGTCTTCGGTGTGCGGTCATGTAACGCTCCCGTGTTCGGCCTGATTGCCAGG
>CBFCYQ010000066.1:0-12484 GCA_965602205.1 uncultured bacterium
GATCACAAGAAATGTCTGGTGAAGACGGAGTTCCCGTTTGGTTAGGAATCAGGATGGCTGAAGATAGTAAACATCAGGCACAGGGACATGACACCGTTACGCTGACCATCGACGGTCGGCAGACGACGGTCGCCAGGGGCACAACGGTGCTGGAGGCGGCCCAGGGGTTGGGGATAAACATTCCCACGTTCTGCTGGCACCCCAAGCTCAAGTCGGTTGGGGCCTGCCGGATGTGTTACGTGGAAATAGAAAAAATGGCCAAGCTGCAGGTGTCGTGCGCCACCGAAGCTGTTGACGGCATGGTGGTGCACACTGATTCCGATCAGGTCAAGCAGGGCCGCAGAGCCATCATTGAGTTTATTCTCTTGAACCATCCTCTGGATTGCCCCACCTGCGACAAGGGCGGCGAGTGCGAGCTTCAGGACCTGACTTTTGCCCATGGCTTCGACGACAGCCGGTTTGATTTTCAGAAATACCGGTTCCGCGAGGAGGACGGTACGTCTACGTTCGATGACGTTCGTATCGGCCCTGAGATCGTTCTTAACCGAAACCGCTGTATACTGTGTTACAAGTGTGTCCGGGCCAACAAGGAGGCTTTTGGTGAGTACGATCTGGGTGTCTACGAACGCGGTAACACAGCGGAGATCAATGCCGCCCCCGGAGAGCAGGTCGATAATCCTTATTCCGGCAACCTGGTGGAGATCTGCCCGGTGGGAGCGCTGACCAATACGGACTGGCGGTACAAAATCAGGGTCTGGCTGACACAGACGACACCGGCGGTCTGCAACTTCAACAGCTCCGGAGTCAATACCACTTTTTTCAAGGAAAACCACCAAAACCGGATATTTCGCGTAACTTCACGTCGTAACGACGGCATTGACGACGGCTGGATACCGGATGTAACGCGCTACGGGTACCAGATTGTCAATTCCGCCGACCGCTTGAAAACACCTCTGGTCAAGAAAGAAGGCAAGCAGGTTCCGGCATCCTGGGAGGAAGCGCTGACCCTGATACACCGACGATTCAGCGAAATTAAGGATAAAAAAGGCAATGTATGCATCGGTGGTCTGATTGAGCCCAGCCTGGACAACCTTTCCCTTTACAGCTTCTCGAAGTTCTTCCGGACGGTATTGCCCTCGAACAACATTGATTTCCGCAGCCACTACCGAATGCTTCCCTCGACCGCCGACAGTGTGTTTTCAAAGATGTGCGCGCAGCCGTTTAAAACGGTTGATATCGACGACTCCGATGTAATCGTCGCGTTCGGGACTGATCTGCTCAGAGAGCATCAAAACGAGTATCTGCGGATACGCAAAGCTTGCACCTTCAATGCTGCGAGGGTTTATGCCGCCAACCCTTATTCTGTAAAGTCGGCCGATGTGGCCGAACTCGAGTTGGTGTATAATGTCGGGACCGACGAAAGTTTCCTGAACGCCGTCTGTCTGGCGGCGATTGAAGAAAAGCTGACCGCACCGGCCGAGGCAGAGGCCTACCGCCGGAAGGTGTCACCGTCCAGCCTTGACGATGCGTCGCGTGAGTGCGGAATCAGTAAAGAAGACTTGAAAAGTCTGGTCCGGGCGCTGGCCGGGGCCCGAAAAGTTACGTTCCTGGCCGGCGAGTTGGTCGCTCGCTCAATCGCCCGGGAGGCAATTGCCGCCGGATTGGCTAATCTGAACAAGCTGTTGGGGCTTGACAGAAAAGGTCAGATGGCGGTTCTGCCCCGCTATGCGAATTCGTTCGGCGCCGAAAAACTCGCACTGCTGCCATACCCCAACGACAATCTTCGCCGCGAGTTGACTTCCATATGGGGTGAATTTCCGGACGCCGAGGCCCACAATACCGATGCCATGATGGCGCTGATGAAAAAAGAAGAAATAAGCGGCTTTTTCATCATGGGTAGCAATCCGGTCATGCTTTACCCGGATCGCGAATTCGCCCGCGAAGGCCTGGAGAAGCTGGAATTCCTGGTCGCCTGCGATCTCTTCGAGACCGAGACTACGGCTATTGCCGACGTCGTACTGCCCTTGTCCAGTTGGGCCGAATGCGATGGCGAATACGTCAACCTCGAAGGCAAATCACAGAAGTCCGTCCGCGCCGTGAAGCCGGTTGGTGAAGCCAAACCGGGCTCTGAGATAATGAGTCTGCTGGCTTTGAAGTTTGGCAAGGCGCTGTATGAATCGGATGAAGCCGTGGCAGCGGAGATCGAGCGTCTGCTGCAACTTGATGGTGCAGCCGGGCTGCCGGGCGAGTATCTTCCGGTAGTCCAGGCGGAACTCGAGCACGACGAGGCCTATCCATATCCGCTTTTTGTCTCTGATGATCCTCATCACTCGGGGCATCTTACCGAGAAGGCGCCCTCGCTTGCCAATTTCGTCGGCGAGGCCTATATTGAATTTTCGCCGGAGACGGCGGCCAGGCATGATTTGAAGCAGGGGGACTCAGTCCGGGTGGAATCCAGAGTAGGCAAAGTCATTGTTCCGGCCAGAATCTCCGAGCATATCGACAACAATGTGGTGCTGATACCGAGGAATTTCTCGTCGACGCCGGTGACTTCCTTACTCATGCGCAAGAAGAGACTGGATTGGGTGCGACTTAGCAAGGTGGATGTATAGACGATGTTTGAGATTGCCGTGTTGTCATCGATAAAGGTTATCATCGTTATTGTGGCGATGTTGACCGGATGTGCTTGGTCCACCTATCTGGAACGAAAACTCCTGGGGCACTTGCAGCATCGCATGGGTCCTTCCTATGCCGGTCCTTACGGGCTCCTGCAGCCCGTTGCCGATGGCCTCAAACTCATCTTTAAGGAAGATATTGTACTCGATAATGTCGAGAAAGTCATCTACACGCTGGCGCCGATTATAGCCTTCGTGCCGGCTCTGCTCACCTTCGCTGTTATACCGTTTGGAATCGACCTGACGCTTTTCGGACACGAAGTAAAGATGGTCATCTCGGATTTGAATATCGGCGTATTGTTTCTTTTCGCCGTGACCTCGCTGGGCGTGTATGGACTGGTGCTGGCCGGCTGGTCGTCCGGCTCGAAGTATTCCCTTCTGGGCGGTATTCGATCTTCGGCCCAGATGATCTCTTACGAGGTTAGCTATGGCCTGTCGATCATAGGCGTCATCCTCGTGGCCAACACCTTATCGTTGCGGGAACTGGTGGACCAACAGGCCACGGATTCGCTATGGTTCTTCGCCAACTGGAACATATGGAAACAGCCTCTGGGCTTTCTGCTGTATATCATATGTGCCATTGCCGAGACCAACCGGGCCCCCTTTGACCTGCCCGAGTGCGAATCGGAGTTGGTGGCCGGGTACCATACGGAGTATTCGTCGATGAAGTTTGCCACTTTCTTCGTGGGCGAGTATGCCAATATGCTGGCCGTGGCATCGGTGGCGGCGACCCTGTTTTTCGGTGGCTGGCACGGACCTTTCCTGGAGGCGGCGCCATGGTTGTCGGTGGTCTGGTTCGTTCTTAAGGTGTTCCTGTTTATGTGTATGTATATCTGGTTGCGGGCCACGTTCCCGCGGTTCCGTTACGACCAGTTGATGAATTTTGGATGGAAGATTCTCTTACCGTTGGCTCTTCTCAACACGATAGTAACGTCGCTGTTCGTGGTATTGGGATGGTTTTAAGGATGGACGGCAATGAATGAAGTATTAAAAGCGGTAATAAACTCGGTTATCAAGACGCCCCAGGGCCTTCTGATCACGCTCAAGCATCTGGTCAAGAAACCCGTGACGCTTGACTACCCCAAGCGAAAAAAGCCGATGGCCCCTCGCTACCGCGGCAAACACTATCTCGAACGGTACGATGACGGTACCGAGCGCTGCGTCTGCTGCGGTCTCTGTGCGGCCGCCTGTCCGGCGGATGCAATCTATATGGAGCCGGAGGAGAACGAAACCGGCGAGCGTCGGGCGCGGGTTTACGAAATCAACCTGCTGCGTTGTATCTTCTGCGGTTTTTGCGAAGAAGCCTGCCCGGAGGAAGCCATCTTTCTGGGACAGGAATACGAGTTTTCCGACTACGAACGGAATTCGTTTATCTATACCAAGGAGCAGATGCTGGTGCCGCATCCGCGCAAAGACAATCCTTTCAAGCGCATGTTTCGGCGCGTGCGGAAAGTCTACGGGGTATCGGACAGAATAAAATGAATCTGGATACGCTCATATTCCTGGCTTCGGCCGTGATCGCCGTTTTCGGCGCGACCATGATGATATCGCAACGCAACCCGGTCGCCTCGGTGCTCTACATGATACTATCACTCGTGGCCCAGGCAGTCCTGTACATTCAGCTGGGCGCCCTGTTCATGGGAGCCGTGCTCATCATTGTTTACGCCGGAGCCGTACTGGTGCTGTTTCTTTTCGTCATCATGCTGCTTAACCTGCGCGGCCGGGAGGACCTCGGCCAGCCGTCACCGCCGTTCAATCGCATAACCAAATACACGCTGTCGATCCTTTTCGTGGCGCAGATGGTAATGGTTGTCCGGAGCAGCATTTCCTCCAACCTGTTCGTTAACGTGAAGGACGTCAGTGTCATGTCGATGCAGCCGGCCGGCTTCGGCTCCGTCGAGGAAGTCGCCACGGTCCTCTTCCAGAAATACCTGTATCCGTTCGAGTTGGTGTCGGTGCTTATCCTGGCGGCGGTGGTTGGCGCTGTCCTGATGGCCAAGAAGGAACGCGACGGAGAGGTGCCGCCTGGTTCGGATGCGGCCGGTTCCGTCGAGAATTTAACTGATAAGGTGACAAAGTAAAAATGGTTCCCGTCTCTGCATATCTGATTGTGGCCATCGTGCTCTTCGGTATTGGCACCATCGGCGTGCTCATCTCGCGGAATGTCATAATCATTTTCATGTCCGTGGAACTGATGCTCAACGCCGCTAACCTGGTCCTGATAGCCTTTTCGCGGGCTCTGAATGTCGTTGACGGCCACGTGTTTGTCTTTCTGGTGTTGTGCGTGGCCGCGGCCGAAGCGGCGGTAGGACTGGCTATAATTATTACGCTTTATCGTAATCGCGATACGGTTAACATTGACCGCTTTAACTTGCTGAAATGGTAGGTCATTAGAGAGTATGTCGGAGTATTTGTTCTTAGTCCCGCTTCTGCCGTTTGTCGGTTTTGTGGTGAACGGCCTGCTGTTAGGACGGCTGCCCAAGTCGGTCATATCGGCGGTCGCCTGCGGAACCGTGGGCATGTCATTTATTCTCTCCATACTGTTGTTCTTCGAGTTAAAGGGCCTGCCGCCCGGCGCCCGCGTCATCGAACAGGTGCTCTTTACATGGATCCCGTCGGGGGACGTGCTGCACACGAACGTAGGTTTTCTGTTGGATCCCCTATCGGCTGTCATGATTCTCGTGGTAAGCGGCGTGGGCTTTTTGATTCACGTTTATTCGGTCGGCTATATGAGTCATGATGCCTCTTATGGCCGTTTCTTCACCTATATGAACCTGTTTACGTTCTCGATGCTTACGCTGGTGCTGGCCGACAATTTCCTGTTCATGTTCGTGGGATGGGAAGGTGTCGGGCTGTGTTCATACCTGTTAATAGGTTTCTGGCACGAACGCAAATCGGCCTCGGATGCGGGGAAGAAAGCCTTCATTGTCAACCGTATCGGGGATTTCGGTTTTCTCATCGGCATTTTCCTGATTTTTTGGAATGTCGGCTCGCTGGATTTCCGGGTGGTGATGGAACGTGCCCCGGAGGTCTTCGTGTTTGGCGGGGGCCTCATTACGGCTACCTGCATACTCCTCTTCGTCGGGGCGATTGGCAAGTCGGCCCAGATTCCACTCTATGTGTGGTTGCCCGATGCCATGGAGGGCCCGACGCCCGTCTCGGCCCTTATCCACGCGGCCACTATGGTCACGGCGGGCGTCTACATGATTGCCCGCACCAACCTTTTGTATATGATGGCCCCGGACGCTCTTATGACCGTGGCCGTGATCGGCGCCCTGACGGCCATCTACGCCGCGACCATCGGCCTGGCCCAGAACGATATAAAAAGGGTCCTGGCCTATTCCACGGTAAGCCAGCTTGGTTACATGTTCCTGGCCTGCGGTGTGGCCTCCTTTACCGCCGGTATTTTTCATCTGATGACTCACGCCTTTTTCAAGGCGCTGCTGTTTTTGGGCGCCGGCTCGGTGATACACGCCATGGCGGATGAACAGGATATGCGCAAGATGGGCGGCCTGCGTAAATACATGCCGGCGACATTCTGGACGTTCCTGTTTGCGACGCTGGCGATTTCCGGTATTCCCGGTTTTTCCGGGTTTTTTTCCAAGGATGAAATTCTCTGGAAATCTTTTTCGTCCGATCACGGGCACTGGCTTTTCTGGGTGATCGGTTTTGTGACGGCCGGCCTTACGGCCTTTTACATGTTCCGGCTTCTCTATCTGACGTTTTACGGCAAGGAACGGATGGATGAGTCGACGCGCTCGCACCTGCACGAATCACCCGGAAGTATGACCGTTCCCCTGATGGTGTTGGCGGCCCTGTCGCTTGTCGGCGGCTGGGTGGGCATACCTCACGTTCTGGGCGGCACCAATTACTTTGAGGGCTGGATGGAGCCGGTCGTATCCGGCGGTCATGCCGCCGCCTCTCATGCCCTGGCATCGGGAGGAGGCGATGTCGGTATGGAGGTGACGCTTATGGTGGCGTCGGTAGCGTTGGTGCTGGCGGCTATCTTTGCCGCCTATACCTTCTATCGCAGGAAACCGGAGCTGGCCACGGCCTGGCGGTCAAAATTGTCCGGAGTGCACCACCTTCTGGTGAACAAGTACTTTGTTGATGAAATTTACGGGGCGACCATCGTGCGACCGGTAGTCTATTTCTCGCTCTTCTTGTGGAAAGTTTTCGATGTTGTCTTCATCGATGGCTTTATCAACGGGATGGCGAGTGTGTACAGCGACATCTCGGAAACGGTCCGCACCGGTCAAACCGGTCGCGTGCGTACCTATGCAACCGTCTTTCTCCTGGGTGTCGTTGTGGTAATTGCGTACTTCATCTGGATATAACGAATGGAAGATCAGATCTTAACATTGGTAACGTTTTTCCCGGCGCTTGGATGTGTTCTGCTTCTTTTTGTACCCAAGGACCGGCATGACAGCATAAAATCCATCAGCCTGATAATAGCCTTCGTGACGCTGCTGCTCTCTTTCATGCTGTACGGTATGTTCGACACGATGGCGCACGGCATGCAGTTTGAAGTCAATTATCCCTGGATAACGTCGTTGGGAATTCACTACCATATGGGGATTGACGGCATTTCGCTGCTTTTGATCCTCCTGACCTCCGTGCTGACGCTGCTGGCTATCCTGTCTTCATGGTCTTCCATAACAAAGGGAGTCAAGGGATACTACATATCCATGCTGCTCCTGTCGACCGGGATGATCGGCGTCTTTGTCTCGCTGGACCTGTTCCTGTTCTACGTTTTCTGGGAAGTGATGCTGATACCGATGTATTTCATCATCGGCGTCTGGGGCGGGCCGCGCCGTATCTACGCCTCCATCAAGTTTGTGCTGTTCACGATGTTTGGCTCCCTTCTGATGCTGGTAGCCATCCTTTATATACTGTTCGAGTACCAGAAATTCGCCGGTGAGTATTCCTTTGACCTTTTGAAGCTGATGGAAATGCCTATCGCGTACCAGGCCCAACTCTGGGTTTTCGGGGCTTTCGCCCTGGCCTTTGCGATCAAGGTGCCGCTGTTCCCGTTTCACACCTGGCTGCCCGACGCCCACGTGGAGGCGCCCACGGCCGGTTCGGTTATTCTGGCCGGGGTGCTCCTGAAGATGGGGACTTACGGCTTTATCCGTATCTGTCTGCCGATGTTCCCCGAGGCGACGGTGGCTTACCTGCCGTATATCTGCGTACTCTCAATCATCGCCATAATCTATGGGGCCCTGGTAGCTATGGTGCAGAAGGATGTCAAGTCGCTGGTAGCCTTTTCATCGGTTTCGCACATGGGCTTCATCATGCTGGGGATGTTTGCCCTCAATACTCAGGGATTGGAAGGTTCCGTAATCCAGATGATAAATCACGGCGTGTCGACGGGGGCATTGTTCCTTATCGTGGGTATGCTCTACGAGAGACGCCACACGCGCCTTATCGAGGACTTTGGGGGTATCGCCAATGTGATGCCGTTTTATTCGGCGGTCTTTTTGATTGTCACCCTGTCCTCGATCGGCTTGCCCTTCACCAATGGCTTTGTCGGCGAATTTCTGATCCTCCTGGGAGTCTTCAAGGCCAACATGGTGTTCGGCATCCTGGCCGCCAGCGGCGTGGTGCTGTCGGCCTGCTACATGCTCTGGATGTATCAGCGCGTGATTTACGGTAAAACCACCAAACCCGAAAATCAGAAGCTTACCGACCTGAACTGGCGCGAGAGACTGGTTTTGATACCGCTGGTCATAATCATTTTCTGGATCGGGATTTATCCTAAGCCGTTTATCGAGATCATTGAACCCTCAGTCAAGAATATCCTGCATGTCGTGAGCACATCTTCCACGGTGAAGATCGAGGACGGGGAGTCTGAAGGAACGTATTCAGTCAATGAGGCAGCCGGAGAAACAGACATGGTGTTTGAGGATAAAGAGTGAACGCATGGCCAACGTGACCATATACACAAAGGAAGGCTGCCCGTATTGCGAGGCGGCGAAGAAATACTACAACGATGAAGGTGTTGCCTTCGAAGAGATTGACGTTCATCAGGCTCCGGGCGCCAAAGAGAAAGTCCTGGAACTTACCGGCGGCGAGCGCATCGTGCCGGTGATTGTTGAAGGCGATGAAGTCAAGGTCGGCTTTGGAGGTGGCTGAGGCTTCTAAAGCCTGACTGGCAGTTAGCCAGACGAGTATAGTATGATAGATTTAGCATCGTTATCGGCCAATTTCGGCATCATCTCCCCGGAGTTATCCCTGTTGATCGGGGCGTCGCTTATCCTGCTGGTGGGCTATATAAAGAACCTGGCGAAGATCTGTTCCTCGATAGCGCTGCTCGCCCTGGTGCTGGCCCTGGTATTTTCGCTAAACCAGTGGGGACATCAGGCCTCGGGGTTTTTCGGGATGGTCACCTGCGACGGCTTTGGCGTGGCCTTTAAGATCATCTTCGCCATCGTGGGCATTCTCGCTTTACTCATTGCTCATCGTTTCCTGGCCGCGAAGCGAATCGACCGCCCGGAGTTCTATGCCCTTCTGCTGATATCGACGGCCGGTATGATGGTTATGGCCAACACCACCGACCTGGTCGTGATGTTTATCGGCCTGGAAATCATGTCGGTGCCGCTGTACGTTCTGGCCGGATTCGCGCGCCGTTCGCTGGAGTCTAACGAAGCGAGCATCAAGTATTTTATCATGGGGGCGTTTGCCAGTGCCTTCCTGCTGATGGGCATTGCCTTTGTGTTCGGGGCGTCAGCCACCACCGACCTGCGCCGCATCGTCGCCGACTTCAGCTTTATCGTTTCCAATTCCCAGGCATATATGTACACCGGCGTGGCCCTCATTCTGGTGGGTTTCGGCTTCATGGTAGCGGCGGTACCTTTCCTTGCCTGGGTGCCCGATGTCTACCTTGGCGCGCCGACACCCGTCACGGCATTCTTCTCTGTAGGACCGAAAGCGGCCGGCTTTGCCGTGTTGCTCCGGATATTCGTGTTCGGATTCGGAAGAATGATCGAGCTTGACATGGCCTTCTGGGTGCTGGCGGTGCTGACTATGACGGTCGGAAACGTCCTGGCGTTGCGGCAAAACAATGTCAAGCGCATGCTGGCCTATTCATCCATTGCCCATGCCGGCTACATCCTGGTAGCCTTTGCCGTGGGCGGCTCCGAAGCCGTCTCGGCCGCCGTCTTCTATCTGGTGGCCTATACCATGTTCAATCTTGGGGCTTTCGCCATCGTGACCTTGCTGGAAACCCGCAGCGGCTGCAAGTCTGAGTTTTCGGAGTTGGCCGGCCTGTCCAAATCCAGCCCATATCTGGCGGCGGTGCTGGCGTTGTTCATGTTTGCCCTGGCGGGTTTTCCGCCGACGGTTGGTTTTGTCGGCAAGTTCTACATATTCGCGGCGGCCGTCAAGAACGGCTATATCTGGCTGGCCGTGATCGGTGTTATGAATTCATTTGTCTCCGTGTACTACTATTTGCGGGTGATAAAAACCAGTTGCCTCGACCACCATGACGGCGCCTTTGTTCGTGCCCCGTATTCGCTGTCTATAATGCTGGTCCTGTTCATCACCGCCATAGGGACGCTCGGCCTGGGATTTTTCCCACAGCGCCTGCTGGAGTTTTCGCAGGCGGCCATCTTCGCATTTCTATAAACGTATCTGCAGAAATAAACGAGCGATTCGTGCCTGCGGCGCCGGCAGGGCGCAGCTCGTAAGGCGAACCGATTGGGGGATAACCCGGAAGATCCGGTAGCGTGATCAGAACATATCGATGTATGTAATGCGTATTTCGCGCGTGATTTTCTCGCCGCGGCGGTTGCCAAACAGATTCTTGAGAAGCGCCTCCAGTTCCAGGTTCTCCGTGAAAAGCCACTTCACCGACATGTTGAAATAGCCCCGCCCCTTGCCGGCGAAAACGTAATCGGTGCCGTCGGGGAGTTTCGACTTATCGTCGTTCAACGCTACGTCATATTCCATCAACAGAGCCAGGTTGTATCTGAAAGTAGCGTCGAACCCGACGAAGAAATCCATGTCCTTGTCCTTGTCGACGTCGTTCTCCAGGGAATAGTTGGCACCGCCGTGCCACCCTGCCGTCCACTGGTAGAAATAGAAGCTGCGGCTGGCGACCACGTAAAAGCCGCGCGACTTGAAGGTGTACCGATCGAGGTCGTCGTACCAGGCGCCGAATCCCTGAGAGCAGAACCCGGCCGTAACGGCCGGGAAGTATTCCAACTCATCGATTACGCGAAACTTGATATTGAACTCAATGCGCTCGTTCCAACTGGGGTCCTGGTTGGATATGATGTTGTCGCCGCCATACGATATGCCCAGCATCAGTCGATTGGAAAGCCCGATATTGGTGTAACCGATACTGCCGCCATTGGGGTACAGGCGCATGCCGATGTCAAAATGAGCGCGGGGGAGGGTCCCTGCCGTGGGCATGTCCACCAGCTGTCGCGGGGGCACGTCAAACAGGCTGCCACTGGCTTCCACAAGCTCTTCCTGCGCCGTCGCGAACTGGCCCAGAAAACTCACCACACCCACAACCAAAAGGCCGTGAAACATCCTTGTCATCGTCTATATCCTCCTCGTCCCTCTATCACACGAGCACACTAAGGTTATGATAGGTTGGCCCCTTCTTTCAAGTCAAAATAAAAAAGCGGTGCGGCCATGTTTATTTGGAAGAGCGAAAAAAGCGGCAACACTGTCAGTCAGGCTTGACAAGCGCGGTGAATCTCTCGGCCAGTTTTTCGCCGACAGGTCCGGGTTTGATGTCCCATGCGCGGCGCGATGTCCTTATGCGGGACACGGGCACGACAAGTTTCAGCGAGCTGGAAATAAACACCTCGTCGGCGTTGACCAGACTATCGAGACGCGCGTTTTTTTCGGTCAGCCGGTATCCCAGGTTTCGCGCCTGACGGATCACTATCTTGCGCGTGATACCCTCGAGGCACCCGGCGCTGAGAGGGGGAGTAAGTATATGACCTTTATTTACCCAGAAGATATTCGCCGAAGTGACTTCGGCTATCTCGTCGTTTTCATTAAGCAGCAGGGCGTCGTCACAGCGCATCCGTCGAGCCCGGTTCAGGGCGGCGGCATGGATAGCATAGGAGAGAGTCTTGATTCTCCGAAAAAGGGAGTCCTGGTCAACCTTGAACTCGGAGACGTACAGCCGGAACGGTCTCCGGGGCAACTCGTGAGGAGAGGCGCTGAGAATGACCTGCGGCTTACCCCTCACCCCCGTCCAGCGAGCGGATTCGCCGCTGGTCATGGTTAGCCGGAGCTTGGTGATGCGATCAGGGTGAGCCTTCACGGTTGCCACCATCCACTTCGTCAGTATTTCAGAACTGACCGGAATCTTAAGCCCTATCACCCTGGCACCCTTGTGCAGGCGTTGGAGATGCTCCTTGAGGAAAATAATCCGATCATCAATCGCCAGAAATGTCTCGAAGAGACCCTCCGCATATAGAAGGGAATTGTCAAACACCGATATTTTGTCCTGCCCGCGCCTGACAAGGCGACCGTTTATCGATGTGACTGTCTTAACCGGCGGCATATCGCTTTCCCCGTCTTCTTACCCGCAAGGAATTTCCTTTAATGATATGATTCTGCCAGAGTATGCCTTCACAAAGCTACGGTGAATATTCGCAATGTCAAGTCCTGTGAGAATTGACTTTTTGCCGCCAGTGAGTTTATTGAACGCAATGGACGCTGTTAAGCTGCTGGTCGTTTTTGTGGCGATTGTCATCGCCTTGCGTAAAAGAGTACCCGTTGGCCTGACTCTGCTGGGTGCGGGGCTGCTCACGCTTGTCCTTTTCCAGACACCGCCTGATAAA
>CBFCYQ010000067.1:0-12404 GCA_965602205.1 uncultured bacterium
TCGAACACGGCGACACCCAGCGGCGTCGTCTGACCCAGGACCGCCGTGAAAACACCGTTGTCGTTAGCTTCGACGTCAATGGTTTCTGTCCATATGGCGCTCCCGCCGGAAGCGACAGTGTAAATCGAGAACGTTATTGATTTCGTGCCGACCACGGCGTTGCCGTCGCCGTCGGTCAGTTTGCCCTGGTAGGTCATGGTCGAGGGCGCCTGCGCGTTGACGCTGGACACTACGAAACACGCCACGGCCAGAACCGTCAAAAACAAAATTAGAGCTTTCCTGTTCATCTTGCTCTCCCTTTCAAATTATATCTCACAAATATTTTTCTCTGGTCTGGTGATAGATGCCTGCTCGATTGTCGTGCCAATCACCTGTTAACGGTAATGTAAATTCATCGTGTGGGCGTGTCGGGGAAATCGCTCAGCGTCTGGTCCGGCGGCGGTTCTTTGTCGCCGTCATCCCCACCCCCGGTCAGTGCCACCGCGGCTACGGCTACCACGCCGACACCGAGGCCCAGCACCCACCATTTTTTGTACCAGGGTTTGGACTTGCTCTCCGGCGGCGTCACGGTCGGGGTCTCCGGCGTCTCCAGGGCCACGGCTGCCTTGGCGCTATCCTGTTTGGCCACCAGTTCCCTGGCCTCGTCCATCATGGCAAGGAATTCCGGGGACCTGATATCAAGGTCGCCGCGCCACGCGGAATAGGCCTTGAAAGCCTCAACAAACTGCCCGGTGACTTTCGTCTTCTTGTTCTTGTCGTTGCGCAGCATGGCGTAGTACACCGATGCCAGCAGCACGTGTGCATCCGCCTTGTCCTCGATCGACAACGACTCCTGGGCCAGCAGGTCTTTCAACTCCTTCTCGGCACAGACGTAATTGGTGATTTTGAAGTTCTTACGGGCGCTGTCTATCGATGGCTTGGTCCGGTCATACTGGCAGTCGACACTCTGGGCTGCCAGCAGGTCCGGAAGCAACAGCGCCTGCAGAAACATAAACAATGACAGGTACACGACGAGCTTCAAATAAGAGCTATGATGCTTCATACTCTCTCCTCCGCTTAGTATGTTTATTTCTCAGACCAATAGATAACGAATGGGATCACAGAAACGTCTTCGCCTGCGAGCGTCGCGAAATCTATGCGACCGCTGTTCCCTTTTAGTACTGCATGCCTGCCCCCGCCGAAAGGAAATGTCGCGCACGAGTCGACTATGATTCTCTTTTGCCCGCTGCTGTTGAGCGCAAAAACACCGGCCTCGACCTGCCACAGGCCGGCCGGTTTGGTCAGGTCGAAGACCGGAAAACTGTTGTACCGTTGCTTGACGCCATTGAGCGCCAACTCCAGTACGTGCTCGTAGCTCGGAGGTATAAGAGCCAGCCTCAGGTCAACCTTGCCGGCCGAGGCAAACTCCTTCGGGAAATCAATGGCGTGATCGGTCTTCTCATCGGATACTCGCACACTTCTTGTGAAAATCGGGTAGTCCGGATGCACAGCCTCCACCTGGTGCGTACCGCGCGAAGCCTCGAAGTAGGTCCCGGGTGTCTGTCTCCGGCCGTCAACATAAAGTGTCACCGACGACAGCGGGTTTGTCTGGATACGCAGCATCGGTTCCGGCGGCGGCGGGGGTGGCTTGGTCACTTCGTCTTTTTTCTCTGGCGCCTGCGCTTTTTCTGTTACGCTCTTGTCGGTGACTGGCGGTTTGGAGTCGGCTCCGTCAGGCTCTCGTGTAACTGTCTTGCTCTTCGTGTCGGACGCGGCTTCCTTGTCGACAGTTCGAACAACCGTATCCGTCGCCGGAGAGACAATCGCGGCGGACTGTTGTTGGGAAGATTCTGACTGCGTCATAACCGCCGGCTTAGAAGCGGCGTCGCTCTCCCTGCTCTGCTGAAGCTTCCACCAGCCGAAAGATCCCGCGGCGATGACCGCAATTATCGGGATCATATACAGCAGCGCATTTTTCCTGCGCCTGGACGAATAGACCGAGGTCAGGTTCTGAAATTGCTCGGCCAGGGCCTGAGCATTCTTGTAGCGCCGGGCCGGATTGGGGTGGGTGGCTTTGCGGAGTATCTGTATCAACTGCTGTGACAGCCTGTCAGCCGCCGGACCGCCCCACTCGTCTATGTTGGGGTTGGCGGGGTTGCGATACGGCATGGTGTTCGTGCAGAAGTTGAAAAGGGTGACACCCATTTCATAGATATCGCTGAGGAAGGGGTTATAGTCGGCATCACCTTGCTGACGCTCGGGCGCCGCGAACATGGGCGTCAACGACTGGTAAGCCGTGCGCGTGGCCGCGCTGCCCATCTCCTTGGCGATCCCGAAATCGATCAGGTAGGTGTGATTATTGCGGTCGATCATGATGTTGCCGGGCTTGACGTCACGATGAGCGATTTTTCTCTCGTGGGCATAAGCCAGAGCGCTTGTCATCGAGCGGGCCACGTTCAAAAACTGGTCGGCCGATAGCGTCCCGGACGACCGCAGAATCTGGCCGCCATCCTGGCCATCAATAAAGGCCACCACCAGGGCGCCTTCTTCCTCGAGGAAATCAATGACACGGCATATGTTCGGATGGTCCAGGCGGCAGAGAATCTTGGCTTCTTTGGCGAACTTGTCCCTCGCTTGAACGCGCTTAAAGAACTTCAGTACCAGTCTCTGCTCGGGCAGGTTGGCATTATATCCATCGTAAACCTCTCCGAAGCCGCCGCCACCGAGATACGAGCGGATCTTATACTTGCCCCCGATCTTCCAGCCGATTATACCCAGCGGGTCGTCGTGCTTTTCCGGTTGCGAAGACTCGTTGTCATGTTTTTCTGTATTATCAGACATAAGGCCCTGCCGCCCAGATAACAAAGTACTAGTTGATGATGAGATTTGGCCCCGTCACCACACGGGCACAATCAATTCTTAACTTAAACAGATAATCACTGGATAGCAAATAGTTTTTGTGCCAGCCGTTTAGCTGATTTAAAACCGGTAATGTCATTCGTTCGCCTTAGTCATTCCGGGTGGCAGCGCAGTAAACCTTGGCTGATCGTCGGTACGTGTAATCAGTCATCACTTTTGTTTTGGCAGGGAAACACTATAGATTCATTCGCTTGTAATAGTCGCGCAGAGCCGCGACCACTTTGGGGGATAACAGCAGAGCGCCGATGAGAGTGGGCACAGCCATGAGTGCGAAGTTGGTGTCGATGATGTTGAGTACCGTATCCTGACTCCACATCGAGGCCAGGGGGAGTGAAATCAGATATATGTAGACGTACTTGCTGCCCAGGAAGTTTCCGAACAGGTACCGGGCACACTTAAGGCTGTAATATGAATAGGAAATCATGGTCGAAACGGAAAACAACAGAATAATAATCGTCAGCAAAAGCCGGCCGGTCCCCGGCATGGCGTGGTCGAAGGCGTTGACGGTCATGAGGACACCATCGCTTTCGGCCGGGACGCCGCTGGAGATTATAACCAGTCCCGTCAGGGTGCAGACGATGTTGGTGTCCAGAAAAGGCCCCAGCATCGCAATCAAGCCTTCCCTGATCGGTTCTTTAGTCTTGGCTGCGCCGTGGGCCATGGGCGCCGTGCCGATGCCGGCTTCGTTAGAAAATGCTGCCCGCTTGACACCGGTGATCATAACCTCCTTGAAGGCAAGACCGGCTGCGCCGCCAATGAGTGCCTGGCCGCCGAAAGCCGACTTGAAGATAGAAACGACTACCTCCGGAATTACCGTAGCATTGCTCAGAATGATGAACAGTGCGGACACCAGGTACAGCAGAAACATGGCCGGCACCACCCTGCTGGTGACTTTTCCCACGCGGGTGATGCCGCCAATGATTACGATGCCGACGATTATCATGCTGCCTGTCCCCGTAAGCACGCGGCTGATGCCGTAGTCGGCGTACAAAAGGCCGGAAAGTTGGTTTACTTGAAACATGGCCAGACAGCCTATCATGCCACAAATGGCGAAAAGCACGGCCAACGGCTTGAATTTCCGGCCCAGTCCGACTTCGAGGTAGTACATCGGGCCGCCCTGGTCCACGCCGTCCTCATCCTTCTTGCGATACATGGTGGCCAGCGTACAGGTAAAGAACTTGGTGGCCATGCCCACCAGGCCGGCTACCCACATCCAGAAGATGGCTCCCGGGCCGCCCACCGAGATGGCCACGGCTACACCGGCGATGTTACCCATGCCAATGGTGGCCGACAGCGCCGATGAGAGCGCCTGGAAATGGCTGATTTCACCCGGGTCATCGGGGTTGTCGTATTTTCCCGTGAGAATATCCAGGGCGTGGCGTATAGCCCGGAAGGGCAGAAAGCGGCAGGCGACAGTGAAGTATATCCCGGCCGATATCAAAAGAATCACCAGGGGCATGCCCCAGGCGAGGTCAACGGCCCCTGCCCAGAAGTTGTCAAAAGCTTTCAAGGTGGTCCCTGGCTTATAAAACTCGTTTATCAGCGCTTTTGGCTAAGTAAATGCCCGAATTAAGGACCGGCGGCAGGACATGGCAAGCCTTAAAACCAGGCGGGTCGATAGCGTGCAGCCGGGAGAAACTGTTAAGATTTTGAACAGTTGGACGATAAGTCACACTGAAAGCCGCAGTGAGCGCACGGAATGCCATTGGAAAGGGACCTGTTATGAAGACAACTGAACACGTCGAACGGGGAGCCGAATACTACGATGAAATTTACCGTCGTGGTTACGACACCTCGGGCTATTACCCGCTATACCAGATCGTAATGCAGCTCCTGGAGCGATACCACAACCCCCGGGTTCTCGAACTTGGCTGCGGTATCGGCGACCTTGGCCGGCTGATTATCGATAAAGGCTATCCGTATCGCGGACTGGACTTCAGCGAGGAAGCGGTGCAGCAATCTCGCGCGCGTTGTCCCGGGGGAGACTTTCGCCCGGGGAACGTCTACAATCCGGATGATTACAGGCCGTGCGACTACAACGTGGTAGTGGCGCTGGAGGTGCTGGAACACGTCGATGACCTGCAATTGGTTCAGAATATTCCTTTCGGAGCGCGCCTGATAGCCTCAGTCCCCAACTACGATGATGCCGCTCACCTGCGATTGTATCATGATCCTCAAAAAGATATTGTCGAGCGTTTTCGACCCTACCTGCACGTGGTAGAAGTGGGGTCGGCCACTTCCGATAAGCTTGTCAGGGGCACACGGCCGACGATTCATATTTTTAGCGGGATCCGGATTATTCCTTAAATCACAGCGACTTTCGGCAGAAGTATCATTCGGTCGAAGAAACGGTCTTTTCTGCGGAAAACCTCCGAAATTCGGCCAGTTTAAGTACATTGTAGACTGGTTGGGTCGATTCTGGAGTTAGTTATCAATTACTATTGACAAACGAACTCAAAGATGATATATTTTCTCAAGAATAGAAGCTGTTTTTTTTTGGAAGGAATTGTGAAAAATTTCACGACATCGACAAGTTTAGTCCTTCATACATAAATGCAGAGAGTAGGTTAGCCCAGATGAGTTTTAAAAGAAGAGATTTTCTTCGAGCGGCGGCCTTGGGAACGACAACCTTAATTGCCGGAAAATCGCTGGCACATGAAGGTGAGCCGGTTGATTGCGATCAGGCGTACGGCGTGTTAGTGGATACCGTCGTCTGCATCGGTTGCCGCAAGTGCGAGTGGGCCTGTCGCAAAGCCCATCTTGACGCTGATGCGGTCATGGCGGACTTTGACGACGTGTCGGTCTTCGAAAAACACCGGCGTCCCGACGAATCGGCGTACACGGTCGTTAACGAGTACCGTAACCCGGACAAACCGGAGGACAAGCCGCATCAAATGAAGGTGCAGTGCATGCACTGTAATGACCCAGCCTGCGTGTCTGCCTGCATCGTGGGAGCTCTGGAGAAAACGAAGAATGGCCCGGTGATATATGATGCCTGGGAATGCATAGGCTGTCGGTATTGTATCGTAGCCTGTCCGTTCCAGATCCCGGCCTACGAGTATGACAATGCGCTTGACCCGCAGGTCCGCAAATGCACTTTCTGTTATGATCGGGTCGTCAACGAAGGCAGGTTGCCGGCCTGCGTGGAAACCTGCCCCAATGAGGCGCTGACATTCGGCACCCGCGCGAAACTGATCGATCTGGCCCACAGCCGCATTAAAGCGCGTCCGGAACGGTACGCCGACCATGTTTACGGCGAGAAGGAAGTTGGCGGAACAAGTTGGATGTACCTGGCGGCGACGGATTTCAACAACACGGAACTGCCGGAGCTGCCGCCGGATTCCATCCCGCCGAACACGGAATCGATTCAGCATGGAATATTCAAGTGGTTCATACCGCCGGTGGCTCTGTATGGTCTGCTTGGGCTGATTATGTACAGCATGGACGAGAGAAAAGACGAGCAGGAGGTCAAGCATGAGTAGTCACGAAGTTCCTGTTCCCATGAAGGCCCGGTTCTTCACGACCGGCACCAAGATTTTGTTTGCCATTATGATGGCCGGCATGGCCACCGTTGTTTACCGTTTCTTGACCGGTCTGGGAGCCGTGACCAACCTTGACAACGGTTATGGCTGGGGCATCTGGATTGCGATAGACGTTGACTGCGGTGTTGCCCTGGCTGCCGGAGGTTTCACCACCGCCGCCCTGGCCGACATTTTCCACAAGGAGAAGTACCACGTTATTACGCGCCCGGCTCTGTTGACGGCCATGCTCGGCTACACCTTTGTAGCCATCGGTGTCGTTGTTGACCTGGGACGCTGGTACAACATCTGGCATCCCATGATTCCCAGTATGTGGCAGGCAAACTCGGCTCTGTTTGAGGTCGGCATCTGCGTCATGACTTATCTGACGGTCCTGTACATTGAGTTTGTGCCGATTGCTGTGGAGCGTTTCAAAGGACTGGTGAGACTGCCGTCAGTGCTGTCAGCTTTCAACGGTTTGGTTGAGGCGCTTCTCAAGTTGGCCGACAAAACCGTCGGTAGAGTCACCTGGATATTCATTATTGCCGGCGTCGTCTTGTCCTGCATGCATCAGTCGTCGTTGGGGACCCTTATGGTGCTGACGCCGACCAAGATGCACCCGCTGTGGTTTACGCACATTTCACCTCTGCTTTTCCTGACGTCGGCGATTGCAGTAGGTTTTCCCATGGTCATTTTCGAGTCGATCCTCGCTTCGCGCTCGTTCAAGCTAAAGCCCGAATTGCCTATTCTCTCATCGATTGCCCGATACACGCCCGTCATTCTGGTTATTTACCTGGCCATGAAGGTCACGGATATCAGCATCCGTGAAGTCTGGCCGTTTGCGTTTGAGGGTTCGACCGCGTCGCTGATGTGGTGGCTCGAGATGATACTCGGCGTTGTAGCGCCTATTCTCATTCTGTCAGTCAAAAAGTTTCGGCACTCTGTCGTGGGGCTTTTCTCAGGAGCGTCGCTGGTAATCGTGGGCGTGGTCCTTAACCGTATCAACGTCTTTTTGGTCGCTTATCAACCACTTTACCAGGAGAAGGCCTACTTTCCGACATTCTGGGAGATGCTCGTGACCGCCGGGTTTATCAGTGCCCTAGTGCTCCTCTACCGGGTGTTTGTGATGGTCTTTCCGGTGATATCGGCTCCTAAAACGGAGGACGCCGGATCGAACCTCAAGTCCAGCAGTTATCAAACCACCTAAACGGGGTATGTTGAGATGAATAATACGAAGTTTTTTCATAGATGGGTCCTGACTGTTGCTGGTTTGGCCGTGCTGGCTGGTTTTTCGTACGGTGTGGCCAAGGATCATGAACAGATGCCCCAACTGGACTGCTCGGAATGTCACACGTGCGCCAATCCCACCGGCAGCGAGATGTGCCTGAAGCCCTGCCCGAGCCTGACGATGACTGATGTTACAGCCAAACACGGGTTGAATGAGGCTCCGGACAGCTTTCTGATTGGTGAGATCAGCGACGTGTATCAGCCCGTGCGCTTCAACCATAAGCTGCATGCGGAGATGGCCGAAATGGGCGGCAACTGTGCCATTTGTCACCATTATAGTCCGCCCGGTCGAATTCCCCCGTGTATCGAATGTCACGGTGGTGAGAAAAACCCGGCCAACCTTCGCCAGCCCAGTCTCAAGGGTGCCTATCACCGCCAGTGTCTATCATGTCACCGCGAATGGAGTCACCAGACCAAGTGCATTATCTGTCATCTGCCAACAGCCGGCCGCGAGGCGGCCGCCGGCGGCTACGACTCCACCGATATTATTGGCATCTCGCACCCGGTGATAACAAGTCCAAGCAAGAAGGTTTATCACACCGATTTCGAGGACGGCCCGATAGTCACTTTTTTCCACGATGAACATGTGGAGATGTTCGAGATCAAGTGTGTGGGCTGCCACAAGCAGGAAAGCTGCAGTGACTGTCATGATCTTTCCCACAAGGTCGGTATTCACAGAACCATGGTTGAGGATCATGCGGCCTGTTACACCTGTCATGAGGACGACGACTGCAGCAAGTGCCACGACACCAAAGAAAAGGCGGCGTTTTCTCACGCTTCCACCGGCTGGCCGCTCAATCGTTTCCACCAGGATCTGAATTGCCGGGCCTGTCACCCTACGGGCAAGAAAATCGCAAGACTGAACCGGCGATGTACATTCTGTCACGGGACCTGGAACCAGGACAACTTTCGCCATGCCGTGACCGGCCTGGTGCTCAGCGAGGTTCACGTCGAGGCGGAGTGCAGCGATTGCCACGCCGGGCTGAAATATGAAAAGGCCCCGACCTGCACTAACTGTCACGACGAGGGAGACGTCGACCCCAAAGAAACCCCGCCGGGTGAGTTTGTGAATAAATAGGTCGTCTACAGAAGCTCCCTTCGGGGAGCTTTCTTATGAGGGTGGCCTTGAGTGATGGTGGGCGACGGCATGGCAGGCGGCCGCAATTCTGCGATCACCTATCCTCGTATTTTCTTAGTTTTTTGTAGAGGTGTGAGCGCTCAAGGCCCAGTTGGCGGGCTGTCTCGGCAACATTGTCGTTGTTTCGAGCGAGAGATTTCTTGATGTAATCGTACTCAAAGCGGCTTACGGCATCTTTCAGGCTGGTTACCGCCCCGCTGGTCGGGGGAGGCATGAGGGCGCTAATATCGTCTTTTTCGACCACTGTTTTATTGCAGTAAATATTCACTCGTTCCATCAGATTCTTAAGTTCCCGGACATTGCCCGGGAAAGGATATTGTGCAAGATGTTTCAGGGCACCGTCGGACAGCTCCCGGGTGACGGCGCCGGTCTCGTACTCGAATTTTCTCAGGAAATATTCCGCCAGAAGGGCCAAGTCTCCGGGCCGCTGCCGCAGCGGGGGCAGTTGCAGTTGGACGACGTTCAGACGGTACAGTAGATCCTGCCGGAAACGCCCTGCCGCGACGAGTTCTTCCAGGTTTCTGTTGGAGGCGGCTATGATGTTGCAGGTGACCTTTTCGGTTTTGCTGCCACCCACCGGCGTGATTTCTCTGTTTTCCACCACTCTGAGTATTTTGGCCTGGGCCGCTATCGGCATTTCGCTGATTTCATCAAGAAAGATGGATCCGCCATCGGCCTCAACGAAATGTCCGTTGCGGCTCCGCAGGGCGCCGGTAAAGGCTCCCTTGACGTGGCCGAAAAGTTCCGATTCGACCAACTCTTTCGGCAGGGCGGCGCAGTTGACGGCCACAAACGGCCCACCGGACATCCGGCTGTGGTTATGGATCATATGGGCTACCAGTTCCTTGCCGGTACCGTTTTCACCAAGGATCAGAAAATGGTCGGTTTTTCTCGCTGATATTTCCACATCCCGGCGGAGTTTTTCGATAGACGGCGATTTACCGATGAACTCTCCGTAGACCAGCGACGTCAGACGCTTCTTTTCCGCAACCAAACGGGCGGTTCTTAAAGCGTTGTCGATCGTAATCAGCAGCCTATCCAGCGAGATGGGCTTTTCAATGAAGTCGTAGGCGCCCGTTTTAATGGCAGTGACGGCCATGTCGATGTCGGCGTGCCCGGAGATCATCACGACCGTTTGCTCAGGATCGCGCGCCAGTATTTCGCGCAGCAGGTCAAGGCCGTTACCATCCGGCAACTTGACATCCAAAAAGATGATATCAAAAGTGCCCTCCGAAAAACTTCGGCCCCGTGCGAAGTCTTCAGCCGTCACGACCTCATGCCCTCGCCGCTCCAGGGCGTTCTTTAGAGAACTGCGGATGTTCGGCTCGTCGTCAACTACCAGTAGTTTAGCCATAATCTTAAGGTATGATGATTCTTATGCCGGCGCCACCTTCCGGTCGGTTGTAAAGCGTTATCGTGCCGCCGTGGTCGTAAACAATCCTCTGGCATATTACCAATCCCAATCCCGAGCCCGTTCTCTTGGTCGAGAGATATGGTTCAAAGCTGTGCTTCAGTTGCTCCTCGGTGAAACCGGGTCCGTTATCCTCAACCACCAGCCGGGTGCCACCCGGGTCATCATTCACAACAATGCTGACGTTCGTCTCCGGAGCAGCTTCGAAGCCGTTCTTGACCAGATTGACTAAAACCTGCTTCATCTGTTCGGGATCAATATGCAGGCTCCGACTGGTGCTGTTATTGGTAATTATGAGACGTCCCTCTTCGATTTCGTGACGGTACAGCGCCTGGATATCATCGAAGAAGCTTTCGGTGGTGACAGCGCTCATTCGGGGGGGTGCCATGCGCGCGAAACTCACGAACTGGTCCAAAAGTGCGGTAAGCCGGTGCACTTCGGTCTGGATGGTGGTGGTCGTCTCGGTAAGAATGGACTGGAATTCCGGCCGGTTTTCGAGGAATGACCGGTGCAGATCGGCCGCGGAGATGGCAATGGGAGTAAGAGGATTTTTGATCTCGTGAGCAATCTTGCGTCCCATTGTCTGCCACGCGGCTATTTTCTCCGATGTTGCCAGCATTTTGCGGAGCGCGCGTAACTTGATCATGGTATCCGTGAGGGAATCGGCCAGTTCAGAAAACTCTCCTTCATCATAAGCCATCACGGGCGTATCGAAATCACCATTGGCAATGCGCGCGGAAGCGTTGCGCAGATTGTCGATTTCGCGCTTGGCCCGGCCGGTGATATAGAACCCCAGGGCCAGGGCGATCAGAACCGATGTCACGCCTACCACGGACGTAATCAGAAGCAACGACGAGAAGAGCGGCTGCGACTGACCTGCGACAAAATCTGCGACAAGAAAGAAGCCGCTGGCGCCGCCGCCGGCCAGCAGAGCGTGGTAGCTTCCGGAAATGTCATAAAGCCGGTTTTTTTCCATATTGATATAGGCATCTGACGAGTCGTCCTCAAAACGGACTTTGACGGCAGCCGATGTCAGGATGCTGAGCAAGCCAGTCAGGTCGCTGTCTATATAGCGGCCGCAGTGCACGCTTAGATTCGTGTCCACCGGCACTAGATATGTAAATGCCGCGTGCCGTCCGGCAACATCATACTCGACCGTTTCCAATCGGAGCATTTCTCCATGTGCGGGCAGGCCCGGACCAACTCTGATTATCTCTCCCAACAGTCCCGGTCGGTGGCTGCTGGCCAGTACTCTGGAATCGCCGTCGAGAATCTCCAGGAAATTGAGTCCGGGCAGCCCGGAACCGATAGACGCCTGAGCGGCGCGTCCTTTCTTTATCAGGATCAAGGCGTTCTGGAAACGGGGACTGGAGATTATGTCAAGCACCCTTTCCCGCAACCCCTGCTGAAAAGAAAGTTCAAAACTCTGGTATTTTTGCAGGTTGTTGAAGGCCAGTTGCCTGTCCGAGAATTCGAACTGTCTTTCCGACAGGAAATACACCGCCAAAAGGACGATCAGCGGTGGCAACAGAGCGACAACCACCAAGTAGATTCTAATTTTCCCCGTAAATGTCATGACTTTCATTCGCCTGCGATATCCGGCAATTGCAGTTTCACCAGGTGCGTGAGATCCAGAAACCCCTGGTCATTAAAATAATATCCTTTTAAGGCCGGGCCGGCGTTAAACGTTATACCGGGCCGAAACAGCCCAAAAACACCGAGATCTTCTTTCATCCTTCGAGCGGCCAGATCACAATAGTATCTAAAGTTGCTGTCGTCCCCGGCCCGCGCGGCAGTGAGGTTGTTTTCAATCAAGCTAAGCGACTCGGTCACTGACAGACCCGGTGATAGGTCACGCCGCATAAGCGCCGCTATTTCTGCAAGACCGCTGTCCGGTCGATCGCTTCTGAGCGGGATGTATCTCAAATATAAATCCGCTCTGGATTCGTCCGAAGTAATCTCTGTCCTGATTCTGTCCCTGGAAAGTATGTCCGCAAAGTAATCGGCCAGCTTTCTCAGCGACGCTTCCCGAACATGGATTGACACCTTTTTGGGGCGTTTCTCCAGTTGCCGCAGAAGGGCGCGCCCTTTGGCAGGGTCGCAACCATAAGGCCGCACTTGAGCGGAGTCTCGAATATACAAACAGGAGAAC
>CBFCYQ010000068.1:0-12339 GCA_965602205.1 uncultured bacterium
CGAACCCATTTCCCTGTATGTCTCTCCGGGGTAAGCCGTTACACGGGATTTTCGACTTTTGCCTTACATACACCCCCGGGGCCATTGCGAGGATTGTAGGTCGGTGTTCCGAGGTCGCCCAGCGACCGAGAAACCCGACACTCATCTCAATATGTCGGCCTTCTCCCTGCGGTCGGAGGCCGACCTACATGACTCGTCTTCAAAAAACGTGGCGCTGCGCCCTAGATTTCTCTCTCCCCCGGGCCGTCGTACTCGAACGGCGGCGGGCCCAGCTTGCGCATCGGCCGCTCCCGCGTCATCTCCTCGTAAGCGTGCGCCAGAAGCCCCGGCACCCGCGAGATGATAAAAAAGCCTTTACCCAGCCGCCAGTCGAAGCCCATATCGGAGATGACCGCCGCAATCGCGCCGTCGACATTGATCGGCAGCTTTTTGCCCAGCTTCTCCGCCAGCGCGCTTTCGATGGCCTTGCACAACTCGATATGTTTGCCGCTGTATCCATGCCGGGCCGCAATCTCGAACAGCTTGAGTGTCCGCGGGTCGACATTGTGCAACCGGTGCCCGAACCCCGGCATCCGCCGCTTGTTTTCGGTCAGCCAGTCCACCAGCTTCGATGCTACTGCCGCCGCGTCCGCGCCTTCGTTTTTCGCCACCCACTCCTGCATGATGCGCGCCGACTGCTCGATGGCCCCGCCGTGCGTATCGCCGATAACCAGCACCCCCCCGGCGATGGCGGCGTTGAGCGAGTTGCCGCCCGAGACCACCGTCCGCGTCCCCAGCACCGACGGCGGCGAGGAACCGTGGTCCAGCGACGATACCAGAACGGCGTTCATCAACTCCGCCTCGGCTTTCGACGGCAGTTCGCCTTTCAGAATCAGGTACACCGCCTCGGCGTACGAAAGCTTCTCCATGATATCGGTGATGGCATATCCCCGCACGCGTATCTTGCCCGGCCCGATATCGGTTATTGCTGTTTTCCAGGTATCTTCAGCCATATCTCCCTCTGCGATTTTTGGTCTATGCTACTGCCCGCCCTGCGGCCGATTCGCCTTGGACATGTCGACGGTATCCATCTCCGCGGCCATATCGACAAAGCCGAGCCACAGGTCCTCCAAATCCGCTACCGGCAGCTTGAACACCCGGTCGACGGCGGCCTCGAACGAATCCTCGGCGGTGTACAGCCCTTTGAGGGCGTCGATGCCGTAATAGTACACCACGAAATCGACGAACGACGCCGCCTCCGCCGTCTGGTGCCGCTCTTCGTTAACATTGACACTCGTGTCCACCGCCAGGTCCGCCAGCGGAATAAAGCCCGTGTCAACGGCGAATCCCTGCGTCCGCGCGTGATAGTTCTGGCCGGAATAATCCAGCAGGGCTATTATCCCGTGCTTGAGAAACCGAAACTGCGGCTCTCCCGCCTGCCACCTCGGCAAAAGATACTCCATGAGAGTCGGCCCCAGGAAACTCGGCAGCCAGAAATGAATCACCGCCTTGTCGGGTATCGCGAACGGATACTCCTGGTTGGTGCTCGACATCCCCTGACCGTACCCGGTGTAGAAATACACGGTCAGTGTTTCGGCCGGGATTTCGATCCCCAGAAACTGGCAGTCTCTCGCCATCGCCGCCACATAACCCTTGGCCATGTTCTCCAGAAAACCGCCTTGAGGGTGATCCTCCGGGTAGACTATCCTGATGTTCTGATAGGTGTAGGTTTTCCAGTCGTCGAAAAAGTCGTCACCCACCGCCATTTCGAGCTCTGCGGTAGCTGCTTCGCCGGAAGGTTTCTTTTCACCTTTGTCGCCGCACGAGACCACCATCAAGCCGAGCGACGCCGCGATGAGCATTTCTACTAATAGTTTCAGCCTGGCATTCATGTCACAAAAAGTCCCCATTCAAGAGTGGACAAACCGTTAATCGGGATGCCACCGTAATTCTTAACGTATTACGAAAGACCAATATAACAGTGGTACAATTCGCTGTCAAACCGAATGAAATGTTATTTTTTTCACAAATCCCCTTGACTTTGAGCGCGATTTTGACGATATTCTAAAAGCGGACTACAAAAGTACATTTTACGCTCGCTACGTGAAGACAGCAGTAGACCGAGCGCGGACAACTGATGAAGGTTGCGAAGGTTTGACGCGGTGTTGATGGCTGGTTCCGAGAACAAATTCAAATCACCGGACTTTACTAAGGACATTATTACCATCGTCGGGGGCTACGGCAGTGGCAAATCGGAAGTCGCGGTGAATCTGAGCCGGCAGTTGGCCACCAGCCGTTCCGAGCCGGTGACGATTGTCGACCTTGACATAGTCAACCCGTACTTTCGGTCCCGTGAAGCCGCCGACCGCCTGGCCGAGTACGGCATAAAGTCAATCGTGCCCGAAGGCGGGCAGTTCTATGCCGACCTGCCCATCATCCTGCCCGAGATCAAAGGCTCCATCGAAAAAGCCCGGGGAAAGGTTATTCTCGATGTCGGCGGCGATGATGTCGGCGCGAAGATCCTGAGCTCTCTGGCCGAGGCCTTTGCGCCCGACAGTTACGAGTTGCTGCTGGTTCTGAACGCGCGGCGCCCCTTCACGTCCGATGTCGACGGCACCGTGAAAGTAATGGATGAGATTGCCCAGGCTTCGCGTTTGGCGTTCACCGGGATAGTATCCAACACGCACCTGCTCGAAGACACGACCGTGGAAACGATAATGGAAGGTTACCGGCTGGCACAGGCGGTGGGCAGAAAACTCAACTTACCGGTTGTGTTTTTATCCGCGTTGAGCGAAATTGTCCAGAAGATAGACACGAAAGCAATTGAAATACCCGTTCTGACTCTCGATCGGTTTCTGCTCAAACCGTGGGAGAGATAGAACGTCGACTGCAGCGAAGGACTGAGGATGCCTGGAATCAAGATAGATAAAGACTATTGCAAGGGGTGTGAATTGTGCGTTCGCGCCTGCCCCCAGCAGATTATTTCCATGTCCAAGGACATAACGGTGCGTGGCTATTTCTACGCCCAGGTTCACGAACCTTCACGGTGTATCGGCTGTCGGATATGCGCGATTACCTGCCCCGATGCCGCCATCGACGTTATCACCAACGGAACCACATTTGAGTTGTTCCAGTATTAGCGAGCCCGAAGAATGATAGGTTTCACACATGGCTAAGATATTGATGAAAGGTAACGAGGCAATTGCCGAGGCGGCGCTGAAAGCGGGCGCGCACGGCTACTTCTGCTATCCCATTACTCCCCAGACGGAGGTGGCCGAGTACCTGGCCAAGCGGATGCCGGAAGTGGGCGGTGTCTTCCTTCAGGGCGAGAGCGAAGTTGCCGTCGGTAACATGCTCTACGGCGCGGCCTCGACCGGTAAGCGCGTGTTCACGAGTTCCTCGAGTCCGGGGATTTCGCTGATGCAGGAGGCTATTTCGTATATAGCCGGCGCTCAGCTCCCGGCCGTGTTCGTGAACATCATGCGTGGCGGTCCCGGCCTGGGCGGCATTCTCCCCGCGCAGTCCGATTATTTTCAGGCGGTGAAAGCCGGTGGTCACGGCGACTACCATCTGTTGGTGCTGGCACCGTCAACAATCCAGGAGGCGGTCGACCTCACCATGCTGGCCTTTCACCTGGCTGACAAGTACCGCAATCCCATCATGATAATCGGTGACGGCATGATCGGTCAGATGATGGAAGCAGTGGAGTTCCCCGATAAGTATGAAGAGCCGGAACTGCCCGCCAAAGATTGGGCCCTGACCGGCGCTAAAGGGCGCGACCCGCAGGTGCTCGACTCGAAGTACTGGGCCCTGACCGGCGCCAAGGGTCGCAATCCCCAGGTGATCAATTCCCTCTACCTGGATCCCGTTAAACTCGACGACAACAGCTGGATTCTGCACCAGAAATATGAGGCCATGAAGCGCGACGAGGTGCGTTTCGAGAAGTACAAGATCAATCCCGATAACCGCCTGCTCATTGTCTCCTACGGTACCATGGCGCGAATCTGCGAAACCGTCATCGATGAATTGGAATCAGAAGGAGTATCGGTGGGGTTGTTTCGGCCGATCAGCCTCTTCCCCTACCCTGACAAGCAGCTTCGCGAAGAGGCACAGAAGAAAAACATCCAGAACGTCCTTGTCATTGAAATGAGCCTCGCCCAGATGTTTGAAGATGCTGAGCGGGCGATTCTGGGCGCCAAGCCGGTGAAGTTTTTCGGTCGCACCGGCGGTGTCGTGCCCACACCGGACGACGTCAAGCTGCGCATTCAGAAGCTCATAGAAAACCCGAATTACCAGCCCTCTCGAGAGGAATGAAAGGGGTCGGTATGAATAATAACGAGAAGACACTTTTCACCAGACCGGAAGCGCTGGTTGATGTTGTTACCCACTACTGTCCCGGTTGCACCCACGGTGTAATCCACCGTCAGGTGGCCGAGGTCATCGACGAGTTGGGCATACGTGAAAGAACGGTCGGTGTCGCGCCGGTTGGTTGTTCGGTTTTCATGTACAACTACGTCAAGACCGACTTCATGGAAGCCGCCCACGGCCGCGCGCCGGCCCTGGCAACCGGCTTCAAACGGTTTCGGCCCGACATGATTGTTTTCACCTACCAAGGCGACGGCGACCTGGCCTCGATCGGCATGGCCGAGATTGTCCACGCCGCCAACCGCGGAGAGAAGTTTACCACAATTTTCGTTAACAACGCCATCTACGGCATGACCGGCGGCCAGATGGCCCCAACGACCATGCCCGGCCAACGCACTACGACGAGCCCTTTCGGACGCGATGTCGATCTCACCGGTCACCCGATTCGTGTCGCCGAGCTTCTGGCAACACTGAAGACCCCGGCTTACATCGAGAGAGTGGCGGTGCATACCCCCTTTCATATCATCCAGGCCAAGCGGGCACTGAAGAAGGCCTTCACCTACCAGGTCGAGAACCGCTGTTTCTCGCTGATCGAGGTGCTGTCCACCTGCCCCACCAACTGGGGTAAATCCCCCCGGGAATCGACTGAGTGGCTTGACGAAAATATGATGCCGTACTACCCGCTCGGCTGCTACAAGGATTGCGAGAAAGTAGAGGCGTCCGATGCAGCAGTATGAGGTCACTATCGCCGGATTCGGCGGCCAGGGCATCATGACGATCGGGCAGCTTCTGGCCCAGGCCGGCTTGATTGAAGGTAAAAAGGTCGTCTGGCTGCCGTCGTACGGCCCGGAAATGCGCGGCGGCACCGCCTACTGCACGGTCGTCGTCTCCGATCAGCGCATCGGTTCACCGATTATCAGTAATCCGACCTGCGTATGCGCCTTTAACCGACCGTCGTTTGACAAGTTTTCCCCGCGAATAAAGCCGAACGGCCTGCTGATAATCAACAGCTCGCTGATCGACGTCAAGTCCGACCGTACCGACATAACTCAGCTTCTGATCCCGGCCAATGATATCGCCATAAAGGCCGGCAATCCCCGGGCCGCCAACATGGCCGTCCTGGGGGCTTTCATCGGCGCCTCCGGCGTGGTCAGCTATGAAAACACTGAAAGCGCTTTACAGCAAAAACTGGGCGGGAAAAAAGAATATTTGGTTTCCAACCTGCAGGCCTTCAAAGAAGGATATGATCTGGCCCTGGAAAAACTCGGCGAGAAGGATAAAGCATGAATCACGATTTTGGCAAGCTTCCGGAGATCTTCGGCCGCTACGCCCAGAGCCCGGCATCATTGATTGCCGTCTTACAGGATATTCAAAGGGAGTATCACTATCTCCCCAAAGAAGCGCTGCGCGAAACGGCCAAATGGCTGGCCATTCCCCTCAGCAAAGTCTACTCGGTTTCGACTTTCTACAACGCTTTCAGCCTGGTGCCTCGCGGCAAGAAAGTCATCCGTGTCTGCGTCGGCACCGCCTGTCATATTCGCGGCGCCAGTCTCATACAACAGCAGTTCGAGAGCATGCTGAACATCAAGGCGGGCCAGACTACACCTGACCGGGAGCACACTCTCGAGGTGGTGGCCTGCGTCGGAGCCTGCGCCATGGCACCGGTCGTCATCGTCGACGAGAAGTATCACGGCTCGTTCAGTGTGAGCAACGTCCGCAAGATTCTAAAGGCGAAATAGCATGCGTATAAAAGACCCACAACATTTGACAAAGGTCCAGAAAAAGTGCCGGGCGGCGTTGGGAAGATTTCCCAAGAAGGTAATTGTCTGCTGCGGCACCGGCTGTCTCGCCAACGGCGCGGCCAAAATCGTCACCGCTTTCGAGGACGTTCTCAGCAAGCGCCAGGTGAAGGACTTTTCGATCGAGGCTGTCACCAAAACGGGTTGCCACGGCTTCTGTGAGCAGGGCCCGCTGGTCGTGATCGAGCCGCAAGGGACCTTCTACACCAGGGTCAAGCCCAAGGACGTAGAAGCCATCATCGAAAAATCGTTGGAGCACGATGAGATTTTGGAGTCGCTCCTTTACAGCGATCCGAGCAACGGCCACAAGGTCGAGCGTTACAACGACCTGCCCTTCTTTTCCATGCAACACCGTATCGCCCTTCGTCACCTAGGCAAGATCGCCGCTCACAGCATTGATGAATATATAGCCGACGGTGGGTACCAGGCGCTGGCCAGGGTGCTGACGTCGATGACCGCGGATGAGGTTATCGCCGAAATAACGGCCTCCGGGCTCCGCGGCCGGGGTGGCGGCGGCTTCTCGGCCGGCCGCAAATGGCGCACCTGCCGCGATATTGCCTCCGACGTTCACTACGTCATCTGCAACGGCGACGAAGGTGACCCCGGGGCCTTCATGGATCGCAGCATAATGGAAGGCGACCCCCACGGCGTTCTCGAAGGGATGATGATTGCAGCCTACGCCGTCGATGCCCGGCAGGGGTTCATCTACGTGCGCGATGAATACCCGCTGGCCGTGACGCACCTGAAGAAAGCCATAGACGATTGCGAGGAGGCCGGCCTGCTCGGGGAGAATATTCTGGGCACCGATTTCTCTTTCAGCATCCATATCTCACGCGGCGCCGGAGCCTTTGTCTGCGGCGAGTCATCGGCCCTCATGCGCTCCGTGGCCGGTGAGGTCGGCGAACCGCGCGCCAAATATATCCGCTCCGTCGTCAAGGGTCTCTATGACAAGCCGACGGTGCTTAACAATGTCGAAACTTACGTTAACGTACCGCTCATCATCGATAAAGGCGCCGACTGGTACAAGGCCATCGGCACCCCGGCCAACACCGGCACCAAGGTCTTCTCCCTGGTTGGCAAGGTGCGTAACACCGGCCTGATCGAGGTGGCTATGGGTACCACCATGCGCGAGATCATTTTCGGTATCGGCGGCGGCATTATCGATGGCCGCCCCTTTAAAGCGGTGCAGACGGGCGGCCCCTCGGGCGGCTGTCTGCCGGAATCCAAGCTCGACCTGCCGGTCGACTTCGATACCCTGACCGAGGCCGGTTCCATGATGGGCTCCGGCGGCATGATCGTCATGGACGACCGCACCTGCATGGTCGACGTGGCCAAGTATTTCCTGTCCTTTTTGGTCAGCGAATCCTGCGGTAAGTGCGTTTCCTGCCGCGAAGGTCTCTATCAGCTCCACGCCATGACCGTCAAAGTCAGCGAAGGCCGCGCCACCGAGGAAGACCTGGACAAGATGGAACAACTTTCTGAGATGGTCATCGTGGGCTCGCTGTGCGGTCTCGGCAAATCGGGACCGAACCCCTTGCTGAGTACAATCCGCTATTTCCGCGACGAGTACCTGGTTCATATCCGCGAGAAGCGCTGTCCCGCGGGAGTCTGTCGGGAACTCATCACCTACGAAATCAACGACAAATGCACGGGCTGTATGGCCTGCATCTCGGCCTGCGCCGTGCACGCCATCACCGGCGAGAAAAAACAAGTGCACCTGCTCGACCAGGAGAAGTGCACCAAATGCGGCGCCTGCTATGCCGTGTGCAAATTCGACGCCATAGAGATTCATTAGGAGAAATCGATGGTCAAACTAACGATAAATGGCAAACTGGTTCAGGCCGCGGAAGGCGAGATGCTGCTATCGGTTATCAGGCGAGAGAAAATCGATATTCCCGCCTTGTGCCACCACGAAGCAGTCGAACCTTACGGCGCCTGCCGGCTGTGCATGGTTGAAATAACCAGGCCGGAGTGGGACGGCTGGGCCAATTTTGTCACTTCCTGCCTCTACCCGGTCGAGGAGAACCTGATTGTCAGCACTCATTCCCCCAAGGTAATCGAGCTGCGCAAAACCATCGTCGACCTGTTCCTGGCCAGTCACCCCAACACCCCCGAAATCATTCAACTGGCCGCAGACTACGGCATTACTCGCACTTCGTACGAGGAAGTCCCGGAGCCCGACGACTGCATTCTGTGCGGGCTGTGCACCCGTATCTGCGAAACGATGGGGTTTAAGGCCATTTCCGCGGTCGGTCGAGGTCACGGTAAGGAAATCGCCCCGCCCCTGGGTGAGGCGCCGCCGGATTGTGTCGGCTGCCTGGCCTGCGCGCAGAACTGCCCCACTAACTTCATCAAGTTCTCCGACCAGGACGGCGTACGGCGAATCTGGGAGAAAGATTTTGAACTATTGGCCTGCAGTCGGTGCGGCCGGAGGACTATCACCCGCGAGTTCGCCGAATCTTTGAGCGCCGGCAGAGATATTCCCATGGAGTATTTTGAGATCTGCGACGATTGCCACCGTAAGGAGACATCCCGCACTATGGGTCGGATCGCCAACTGGTCAAGGGAGGTGCAACCATGAAATATCGTTTTTCGGTGAATCCGGATGTCTGTATCGGCTGCCGAACCTGCGAGTTGGCCTGCGCCTTCGCTCACGCCGTCGAGGGCAAACCCGGAGTCAGTCGCATCTACCCTCTGGACGGGGGCTTTAAGGAGCTGTGGGTGCCGGTAGTTTGTCTGCAGTGCGAGGAGGCCGCCTGTGTGAAGTCCTGCCTTGTGGATGCCTTGAAGCGCAACCCGGAAACCGGGGCGATCGAACTCAACCAGGAAAAGTGCGTTCGCTGCATGGCCTGCATTGCCGCCTGTCCGTTCGGCTGTTCTCTTCTGGACCGGCCGCACAACGAAGTGGTTAAATGCGATCTCTGCGGCGGCGATCCCGTCTGCGCGCACTTCTGCCCCACCAAGGCTCTGCAATATAAACCGATAGAGACCGGGACGGTCAAAGTCAGCGCCTAGAGCGAGGCGGGACGCAGGCTGCGCCTGGTGGCTTCGAGAGCCGGTGGCGGCCCCTCCAGAAAGACCTTGACTTTACCGGGGGCATCAAACTAATTGTCTGTAAACAGCATGTGTATTAGCAACTTATAACCGTCATCGGATAAAGGGTGAAGACGCCCCGGAAATGACGCAACTCCGATTGCGGCGGTTTCGTAAAAATACTAACTTGTTGCTGGAGGCGAAGAGACTATGAAACTTTCCACGCGAGAGCAGGACGGAGTAGTCGTTTTCGAACCCAAGGGTAAGATTATGGGTGGTCCCGACGCCAGTCTGCTGAACGACAAACTGCATGACTATATCGAAAAGAGGATGAGCAAAGTAGTCATCGATCTGGCACAAGTCGACTGGATGAATTCCACCGGACTGGGGATCCTCATATCAAGCTACACGACCATCCGCAACAACGACGGGGAACTCAAACTTGCTAATGTGACCGACAAGATTCAGTCCCTCCTGACGATCACCAAGCTGGTGACTGTTTTTGACACTTACGACTCGGTCGAGGATGCCCTTAAGTCGTTTAAGTAACCGATGCCCGGCAAGTAAACAGGTAAGCTAACATTGTCGACAGGTAGGCCAGAGTTGGACCTGCCTGTTTTTTTAGGAGAGCCAAACAACATGGATAAACCCATCATCAGCGGGGATACGATAAAGATTCCTTCCACTCTGGAGTACCTGGCCGATGTTGACATGTTCGTGGAGAACCTGCTGCGGCGATACGGGATTGATGAATCCGTTATCGCCGATATCGCCATTTCGGTTTCCGAGCTGGTCAACAACGCGGTCTGTCACGGAAACAAGTCTTCCCCCGACAAGAAGGTGACGGTGCGGGTCGGCAAGGAGGACTCCTCAGTTAAGATATCCGTGGCCGACGAGGGAGATGGGTTTGACCCTGGCAGTATCGAGAGCCCGATTTCCGATGAAAACCTTCTCAAGCAGGTTGGCCGAGGCATCTTTATAGTAAAATCGCTGATGGATTCCATCGAATTCAAGCTCTCCGACAAGGGATCACTGATTATTATCAAGAAAGCTGTTTAAAAGTCTTTGTTGCCGCTGGTTGCGCCATGAGCATGGAACTGATAAAAACACTGACTTACTTCCTCGCAGGTGGTTTTCTGGTTTTCCTGGCCATAACCGTCACCCGGGACAATTTTGCCAATCGTCTCAATCGCATCAGCGGCTCCATGCTCTTTTTTGCGGGGCTGGGGCCCATCTTCATGGCCCTCGGCACCGTCATCGCGCGTTCGGCCCCCCCGGGCGGGATCTTCGAGGATACCGCCACCTATAACCTGTATTATATCTGGGAGTTGTTTTTCCCGTTCCTGCTGGTATTTTCCTGGATTTTCCCCGTTGACCGTTTCAAGGGTTTCAAACACCAGCGTTTACAGTTCCTGATATTCCTTCCCCAGATCATGCATCTGGCCCTGGTGGTGTTTTACGACCAGATCGCAGTGGCCTTCGACACCCTGAAGATCGACACCGCCGGCGAGGGATTCTCCGGAATCATACTCAAGCCGCTCTCGGCGCTGATGTACTGGTTGTTCTACCTGGTGAGCTGGATTCGCACCGAGCATACGGCCGTATTCGGATTCATCAACCTGACCTACGTGGCCGTCGCCGTGTACTTCCTGGAGTCGGGCAAGAAGTACCTGACTAATCTGCGGCTTTTGTCGCAAACGCGCCTGGTTCTCTGGGGCACCCGTATCGGGCTGGGTCTGTTTGTCATCGCCCATCTGGGCGCAAGTTTCCTTCCCTACGATTTCCCCGACACCCTGAAGTCGGTCTTGATGGCCCTGGCACTGCTGACCAGCTCCATCATATTCATATATGCGACCATCAGGTACCAGTTCCTGGATGTACGCCTGATTTTCCGCCAGTCGTTCGTATACACCATCACGTCGGCGCTGCTGGTCGGAGCCTATATCTTGCTGGTGGTGAAGTCCAGGGATCTTCTGACGCGGCTGGTCGGCGAGCAGGCCGAGATCGTCAGTTACGCCTTTATCATCTTTTTGCTCCTGCTGTTTCAGCCGATTAACAACTGGGTGGATGACCTGGTGCGCTCGATGTTCATACGCACGCGCAGCGACTACCGGAACGTCCTGGAAAGATTTTCGCGGCAGGTGATATCCCAGTTCGACCCCAAGAAACTGCGACATATCATCGAAGAAACCCTGCGCACGACGCTGCTGGTGGAAAGGGTTCATTTTGTCCTTTATGACGACGAGGTTGAGGAGTATGCCGTACTTCCCAGTGAGGATGTCCCCAAGCGAATAGTTATAGAACGCGATGATCTCATGCTGCGGGGAATCAACCTGCTTGACTCGCCCACTTACTTTTACTCGCTGAGTGATTTCATGGAGGGCTCCCGGCTGGGTGGTATTCTGGACGAACGTCGCGTCAAGCTCATCCTGCCCATGAAGGACGCCAACCACATGCTGGGGTTTCTGGCCCTCACCGACAAGGCCGCGGGCTATCGCTACTCCTCCGACGACACCAATCTTCTCGGCGTGCTGTCCAACCAGATGGTCTCGGCCTTGACGAATGCTCGCTTGTACGTAGAGTCCCTGGAAAGGCTGCGTCTCCAGGAGGAGATGAACATGGCCCGGCAGATTCAGGTCGGCCTGCTGCCGTCGAAACCGCCGGACGTGGACGGCACCGACATCTCGGCTCACTCCACCCCTTCCCGCACGGTCGGTGGAGATTTCTTTGACTTCATTCAACTCCGGGATGGCCGTATTGGCGTGGTCATCGCCGACGCTTCGGGTAAGGGCATGCCGGCCGCCCTGATGGTGGCCCAGATACAGGCTATTATCCACAGCGAGGCCAACAACGACATCCCCATCGAGACGATGCTGAAAAACATGAACCAGCTCGTGGCGACCTCAACGTCGTCCGAGAAATACGTCACGCTGTTCTACGGCGAATTCGATCCCCGGCGGGGAAGCTTCTCTTACGCCAACGCGGGTCACAACTACCCGATTCTGGTGCGGGCCGGCGGCGAGATCGAATACCTCAAGGTTGGCGGACCCATCATCGGCGCTCTCCCCCGCATGGAATATCAGTCGACCGAAATCACCCTGGGGCCGGATGATATGATATTCTTCTTTACCGACGGTCTTTCCGAGGCAATGGACCAGGACGA
>CBFCYQ010000069.1:0-12197 GCA_965602205.1 uncultured bacterium
GCCGAAAGCTGTGGATCGACCATCTCATCCACAAGGAACTGGGTTTTGAAGGCGAGACACTTTTTCTTCCACATCACCTGTCTCACGCGGCCGGCACGTTTTTCAGTTCCCCCTTTTCCCGGGCCGCTATTCTGACGGTCGACGGCGTCGGCGAGTGGGCCAATGCCTCCTTTGGGTTCGGCGACAACAACCGGGTGCAGCTTCTGGCCGAAATGCGCTACCCCCATTCGGTGGGGTTGCTGTACTCGGCGTTCACTTACTACCTCGGTTTCCAGGTGAACTCGGCCGAGTACAAGGTGATGGGATTGGCGCCCTACGGCGAGCCGGTTTATGCCGACCTGATTGAAGAAAAGCTGGTTAGGATTCATGATGACGGCTCGATCCACCTCAACCTGAAAAACTTCACATTTCACCACGGCCTGACCATGACCGGAAAAAAATTCGAGAAGCTATTCGGCCGACCGCGACGGGCGCCGGAGACGAAGCTCGAGCAGTTTCACGAAAACGTGGCCGCTTCCATTCAAGCCGTGACTGAGAAGATTATGCTGAAGATGGCGCGGCACGTCAGAGAAGTGACCGGTGAAAGGCGGCTGTGCCTGTCCGGTGGCGTTGCGCTCAACTGCAAAGCGAACGGCCTTTTGTTAAAAGAGAAAATCTTTGACGAAGTTCATGTGCAGCCGGCCTCGGGAGACGCCGGCGGGGCGGCCGGAGCCGCGCTGTATGCCCACTACTTTCTGTCCGGTGAAGACAAACGAGACCAGCCGTTTTTTGATATCGGCCCGCGTTACAGTGCCGAGGATGTGAAGCAGTTTCTGGACGGGCACGGGATTCCATACACCGCCGACAGCCTGCAGGTGCAACTGGCCCACCTGGCCGAGAAGATAGCCAGCGGACACATTACGGCTGTCTTTCAGGGGGCGATGGAGTTCGGCCCCCGGGCGCTGGGCTTCCGTACCATCGCCGCTGACCCCCGCGATAACCGCATGAAAGAGAAGATAAACCGGGCCGTCAAATACCGTGAACCTTTTCGACCCTTTGCCCCGGCGGTTATGGCCGAGCACGTCCGCGAGTACTTCGATTGCGAAAACTCATCACCCTATATGCTATTCAACTTCACGGTTGTCGAAGATAAGCGAAGCGTCATTCCGGCGGTGACTCACGTGGACAGCTCGTCGCGCATTCAAACCGTGAGCAGGGATGATAACCCCTACTTCTACGACTTGCTGCAGCATTTTCAGCAGATTACGGGAGTGCCCGTACTTCTGAACACATCGTTTAATCTGCGGGGGCATCCCATAGTCAACCGGCCCGAGGAAGCATTTGCGACTTTTTGCTCAGGTGGTATTGACTTTTTGCTGATGGAGCATTATTTACTTGATAAGAGCAAGATTCCAAAGGAGTTACAGGAGCAGTTCTTGTTTGAGAAAGCTCTTGATTAATTCATCCGACAAATTCCCGCGAGGCTGCGGATTACGGGTAAAGTGACATGGCGAGATTTCGAAGATTGAGGATTTTTTCAGAACTCTGGTACTTTTTGAAAACCTCCAAGAAGTGGTGGTTGGGGCCGATTTTCGTGTTTCTTCTGCTGTTGTCGTTGCTCATTGTTTTCACTGAATCTTCGGCGCTCGCTCCTTTTATCTATTCACTATTCTAAGACCATCACCGCTTGGGGGGACGACCTGACCAACCATGCCGCATGAACAAAGATCATCGCCGTTTTATGTAAAGCTGATCGGCGCCGCGGTGTCGGTCATTCTGTTTGTCCTGCTGGCCGAGTTGGTCCTTAGCCTGGTCAACCCCGATCTTTACTTCAAAAACCAGTTCTTCCCCCTCAATCGGGATATCGATTTCCCCGAAGTCTACGAAAAGGACCACGACCTTTTCTGGCGATTGCGACCCCATCTGGAAACCAAATCCGAGCAGTTCAGCCTGTTGAGCTACCGCACCAATTCCCATGGGCTGCGCGGGCCGGAAATTCGCGAGCCCAAGGACGGTTATCGCATAATTGCCCTGGGTAATTCATGCACTTTTGGGTGGGGTGTTCCGTGGGGAAATACGTGGACTCATAACCTTCAGCAGATTCTCGACAGCCTGGTGCCTGACAAGAAATGCGAAGTGATAAATGCGGGAATTCCGGGTTACAGCACGCATCAGGCGAAAATATACCTGGCCCGGGAGCTTGTCAGACTACAGCCGGATATGGTGCTGGTCATGCTGGGCTGGAATGACCAATGGCCGGCCGGCCAGGGGATAACCGACGCCGAGCAGGACATGCCGAGCCAGTTCGTTCTGGATATTCAAAACCTGCTGTCCCGAACCCGCCTGTACCGTCTGATGCGGAAGGTGGTTCTGACCGCCAGCGAGGAACAGCAGGAGGTGCGTCTGGATAAAGTCGCCGGGAAACGCCGAGTCGCGCTACGGGAGTATTTAAAGAATCTAAGAGAAATTGTCAGGATTGCCAGGAACAACGGCGCCCGGTCGGCTCTTCTGATGCCGCCGGTTGCTTCTCTGGAAATCTACTTTGACGGTACGCTCTCAGATTTTCACAGGCGCCACGAAACCTACCAGGCCCAGGTCACCCGCGCCGCCGAATATGCCGGCGTACCGCTCGTGGATTTGCAGGTGGCCTTCGACCAGTATGTAAATCTGTTCGACGATGCCGAGGATGATCCCATCCACTTCAATAATCTCGGGCATCAGATCGTCGCCCGGACCGTGGCAAAAGTGATTATTCCAATGTTCCAGACGGAATAGACATTCGCGCATAAAACAGATTGTCCAAAACGTGATTATGGATCGCCCCGGAATTTCAAGAGGACGCCGCTTCTTCTTTGCGATTGGTGCCCTCGTAATCGTGCTGGCGGCCGTTGAAGTCATCATTCGTGTCGCCGGAGTGGACACCTATTTTCAGAATCGCTTTTTCGTTCTGAACCGTGCCCTTGACTACCCGGATGTCTTCGAGAAGGACCATGACCTGTTCTGGAGGCTGCGCCCGAGCCGAACCGTGACCTCGGAGTTCTTCGAAGGGAAGACGTATCGGATCAACGCGCGGGGCCTGCGCGGCGATGAGATTGCTGAGGTCAAGACCGCGCCAAGGATCCTGGCTCTCGGCAACTCGTGTACTTTCGGCTGGGGCATGCCGCAAGAAGAGACATATGTGAGCCAACTGGAGGCCATGCTCGGGGGGGGATATGAAATTATAAACGGCGGCGTACCGGGTTACAGCAGCTTTCAGGGAAAACGCTTTTTCGAGCGCGAACTGGTGAACCTGCAGCCCGACCTCATCCTTATTCTTTTTGCCTGGAACGACCACTGGGCGGCCGCCGCACAAATTGCCGACAAAGACCAGCAACCGCCGCCGCGATTGCTGATTGCCGCACAGAATCTTTTATCGCGGCTGCACCTCTACCGGCTTCTGAAGAAGCTTCTGCTGTCGACAGTCGAAAAAAACCCGGACGTGCTGTTTGACCGCACCCGGCCGGTCTATCGCGTCGACCTGGATGACTACTATTCAAACCTTCTTTCATTGTGCCGCGCCGCGCGGTCACACGGTACCAGGCCGATTCTTATGACCTCGCCGATCCCTTCACTCAAGAAGTACTACCCGGCCGGCAGCGTGTCGAACCTGCATACTTATCACAACCGGTACAACGACGCCGTCAGACGCCTGGCGCGGGACGAACATCTGGAGTTGATTGACCTCGCCGAAGAGTTTGACCGTTACGATGATCTTTATGACGACGCCGTTCGGGACCCGATACATTTTAATTCCATGGGCCATCGCGTCGCCGCGGAACTGATCGCGGATTATCTGCGGGAAAACCCGTAGCTTTCGGCGCGGCCGCCGGTTCAGGTTTGCTGCGCGCGGGAGAACTTCTCCAGGATGGCTACCAGCCGGTCGATGTCGTCCTCGTTGTTGAAAAGATGCACCGACACGCGAATGGAGCCCTCTCGTTCGACCAGCACTATTTTGCCGTCCAGGATCATGCGGTGCAGTTTCCTGAAATCGGGGCAGGTGAACGAAAAGATCGACGACCGGTGCTTTTTGTCCATACAGGACGTGATGGTATAAAACGGATTGCCGTTGATGTAGTCGGCCAGCCTGTCAATCAAGGCGTAATTGTGCTTCTGGATATTCCTGATGCCCAGGTTCAGAAAGAGGTCGGCCGAGGCACGCATACCCAGCAGGTTCAGCACGACATAGTAGCCCATCTCGAAGCGCCGGGCAGAATCAAAATAAGGCAGATCGTAGCGAAACAAATCGGTGAAGTCCATCTTCCAGTCGACGCCCAGCCAGCTCATGAAAGGCGGCGTGAGAAGTTTCTGAATCTCTTCGGAAAGATAGAAGAAACCGCATCCCTGCGGCGCCAGCATCCATTTCTGGCAGCCGGAAGTGAAGACGTCCACACCCATTTTCTTCATGTCCACCGGCTCGACCCCCATCCCCTGGATGCCGTCGACAATCAAAAACAGGCCGCGTTCGTGGCACATGTGCGATAGTTCGGCCAGGTCGACCTTGTAGCCGTTGAAGTACTGCACGAAGGAGATTGCCAGGACTTTCGATCTGGGCGAGACGGCGCGCTCGAACTTGTCGATATCAAAACAGCGGTCGGTCGATTCGATGAACTTCAGTTTCAACCCCCGGGCCTCGGCCGCCGCTCGCCAGGTGTATACCGCCGCGGGGAATTCGATATCGGAAAGCAGCACTTCGTCGCCCCTGGCAAGGGGCAGGCCGAAAGCGGCTATGTTCAGACCGAACGAGGTATTCAGGCCGATCCCGACCTCTTTCTTTTTGGCGCCGATCATCTTGGCGTATATGGCCCGAAGTTCATCGGTGACTACGAAGGCATCGTGCGAATCATCTCGGTGAGCCGAGAGGCGTAAATCGATGTTTTCTTCGATAGCGTTTTTTACCAGTGTCGAAAAGGGGCCAAATGAGGCGCTGTTGAAATAGACGCGCTCTTTGGTATGCGGGAACAGCCGGCGGGCCTCCGCGAATTTCTTGTCCAAACCTTCTTTCATAGCTGTTACCTATTGTGAGTACAGAAAGCCGATAACGATTATACATCCACTGATCTTTAAAAACATCCCGACCAGAAAATACAGCAGATAGGGCATGGCCAGTTTCAGGCGCACCGACAGTCCCATTATCAGCGGCACCATCCCCAGCGTGAAAGCCATCAGGGCCACGGCGACACCGACGCGAATACCCGACAGCGGCAGCAGGAGGAAGAAGTAACTGTAGGCCAGGGTAGGGATAACCACGAAAAAGAGATAGTCCATCACGAAGTTCATAAACAACCAGCCCGGACCCTGCTCCTCGAGAAGCTCACCGGGAACATACTTGGAAATCTTGAGCCCTCTCGCGGCCAGTTCCAGTACCACCGAAACAATCAGCAGGTACAGGCCGGCCGCGACGAAGCAGTAAAGCATCAATTCGGCGGATACGATCATAGCCAGCCCTCCTTGCGGTACCACTCAAATGTTTGCCGCGCCCCCGCCTCAAAGGGAATTTGCGAGGTATATCCAAACGCCTGCGTGGCCTTTGCCGTGTTGATCTCCCACGAGGCCAGAAGCTCACCGGTTTTCTCGACAGTGAGCATGGGGGTGGCGCCGACCAGTTTAAAAAGTGCCTCCGAGACGAAAGCAATGACCTTGAAAAGCGGACCCGGGACCCAGAGAGGAATTCCCTTCCTGCCGCAGGCGTTCTGCAGGAGAGTGACCAGCTCACCCATCGTGTAGGACCGGTTCTCGGCGATAAAGCAGACCAGCCCCGATGGGGTCTGGCCAGAGACGGCCTGAAACACCGCTAGGCAGAGGTCGTCAACGTGCACCAGTTGAATTTTCCGCCGTCGGTCGCCTATGCACGGTTTTATTCGGCGGTTGACGGTCTGGAAGAAGGTGAAGATCTCTTTGTCACCCGGGCCGTAAATGCCGGACGGCCTGAGGACGACGACATTGAACCGCTCGGCAAAAGACAGGGCGACACCCTCGCCGGCCAGTTTCGATTTACCATAGGTAGTGATCGGGCGCGGGGGATCGTTTTCGTCGATGGGCCGGTTATCTTGGGCCGGCCCGGCGGCCGCCAGCGACGAAATGTAAACGACCTTCTTCACGCGCGGGTTGTGTTTGGCGACGGCCTCGAAGACATTCCTCGTGCCACCTTCGTTGATTTCAAAGAAGGCCCGGCTGTGCTTGACCTTGGTGACGCCGGCATTGTGAATAATGTAGTCAACGCCCGTGAACATTTCCGCGAGAGTCCCCGGTTTGGTGATATCGCCGTAACGGTACGTGACGTCCAACTCGTGCAGCAGTGACAGGTCGGCGGTCCGGCGCACCCCGGCGATTACGTGATAGCCCTCCGCGAGGAATTTGCGGCACAGGCGCGAACCGACAAAGCCGTTGGCGCCCGTGATCAAAACCGAGGCTTTGGTTTCGGACATGGGGAGAATTTAGGAAATTTGTAACGGACTAACAAGACAATAGTCGCCGACCAGCCCGGCACCGGCGGCGTTGAGAGGAGGATGTATCAGAACACTTCGGCGGTGAACTTGTAGACCTCGGCGTGCCTGTCTTTGTAGGCGTTTTTGGGCAGGCCCGCTTTCAGACAGGTCTGCTCCAGGAACTGCGTGGTGTTCCAGCCGTACTCGGTGGCCACTTGCGGCAGCAAAAGCCCCGAGTGCATATCCATCTTTATCATCAGGCCGTCGCGACCGGTTTCGATCTTGCTGAAGTCGTGGACGCGCTTCAGCGGCGACAGGACGGATATTTCGACTTCGATATGCTCGAACTGCTCTTCTTTGAGCGGCATAAAGCGGGGATCTTCGAAGGCCGCCGAAAGGGCCATGTCGGCGATGGTCTCGTTCAGGGGCTGGCGGCCCTTGATCTGGCCGATGCAACCCTGAAGTTCACCGGCTATTTTGAGGGTGACGAAAGCGCCGCGGACGATATCGAGACTTTCCCGGCGAGGTGGCCCGTACTCTCTGCCCTCGAACCGGGCCTTGATGGCGTCCCTGACAATCTGGCGCAAAAGCTTCTTGTCGTCATCGGACAGGTTGACCACATTCTTGTCGCGCAGCGGCATGGCGCCCAGCACGGCGCGGTCGGTTCGCTGCCTTTTGACTTTTTCCCCGCCGACAACGGCGGCCGAGAGATAGCCGACGACTTCGTCGAAATCCCCGGTGGTTTCGCCGGAGGTGGAGTAGTCGATAAACCTCACTTCCCGCCCGCCCAGGCGTTGCGTGGCCATCATGAGGGCTGCCATCGGCCCGCCGCCGCAGGCTTCGCCGCGGTGTGACTCGAGCGTCTCGACCAGAAGGGACGGATCGTACTTTTCGACCGCCTCCTGGACGGCGTAGTCCAGCTTGCGGGCTTCTTTCTCGGAGTGGAAGTGTGACAGATCGCTGGAAGCTACCAGCAGGGTGTTAGTCCCCTCCAGGGCGGCCGCCAGGCTTTCGCCCAGGGTGTTTATGGAATCCTCCTCCTGGTCCCCCATGACAATGGCCACCAGCTTGAACTTACCGAGCACAATCTGCAGAAACGGAAGCTGCACCTCGAGAGCATGTTCGCCGCGCGTGCCGCCGGAAGCATGACCCATCTTGGACAGGTAGACTGACGGGTTCGTGGTGGCGATCTTCTTCGAAAGCTCTTTGTCGATTTCCACCACGCCCAGCGGGGTCTGGTAACCGTCGCCGTCGTAAACCGATGAACCCTTAAAAAAGACGGTGTGCGAGGGCGACACGACCACCACCGTGTCGAATTGCTCACCGACCAGCACTTTGTATGCCTTGGCCGCCGTGCGTCCCGAGTAGGGATAACCGGCATGGGGAACGATCAGGCCCATAGGCGGCCCGCCCAGGGGGGTCTTGTCCACTTCGGCGTAAAAGCCGGCTATTGTCTTGGTCAATTCAACCGAGCCGCCGGGATAAAACAGGCCGGCCACAGCCGGCTTTCGGATGTTCATATTCGTGTCTTCCATAGGGTCATTCAGCCTATCGGCTCTGCACCGATACATCCTCAATCTAACCCGCACCGCGAGTAATGTCAATCACTGGTTTATCCCGCACTCCGGGCACGTCTCGACCCGGCTGTTGTGCTCGAGACTTTCGCCCTCGGCTAAAAGAAAACCGGACTGCTCGGCAGCCCGGTTTTCGGCATAGTTACATGTTTGACCCGCCGGTGCGGTTCTGGGTCGGCTCAGGTGGAAGCCGGTGTCGCCGGCGGCTCGGCTGCGGCTGCTTTTTGGGGTCCGTCAACGGGCTTGATTCCCTCGACAAACGCCGCCAGGGACGAGATGATACCGCTGGCCTCGTAGGGCAGAAAGACCTTATTGGCCTGCCCATCGGCGAGCCGGGGGAGCATCTCCAGGTACTTGAGGGTGATAAGCTTGTCGTCCGGCTTGCCGTCGTGGATGGACTTGAAGACCGTCAGGATAGCCTGGCCTTCCCCCTCGGCGACGGCGATCTGACGGTACTTTTCGGCATCGGCTTTTTTCCGTACCGCCTGGGCCGCTCCCTCGGCTTCGAGAATCTGTGCCTGCATGCTGCCCTCGGCTTTGTTGATCTCCGCCTGGCGAATAGCCTCGGCATCGAGAATCGTGGCCCGCTTGTCACGCTCGGCCTTCATCTGGCGGCTCATGGCTTCGGTGATATCCACCGGCGGGTCGATGCGCTGGAGTTCCACGCGGTTGACCTTGACTCCCCACTTATCGGTGGCCGTATCCAGAACATCGCGTAGCTGACCGTTGATTTGATCCCGGGAAGATAGACAGGCGTCCAGGTCCATCTCGCCGATGACGTTTCTAAGGTTCGTCTGGGCCAGCTTGGTCGAGGCTACGATATAGTTCGATATCTCGTAGCGGGAGCGTACCGGGTCCGTGACCTGGGCGTAGATGATCGCGTCGACCTCTACGTTGACGTTGTCTTTGGTTATCACGAACTGGGGAGGAACGTCCAGGACGACTTCGCGCATATCGACCTTGATAACCGTGTCGAAGAACGGGACAATCATGTTCAGTCCCGGGTCGAGGATGCGCTGGAATTTGCCCAGACGCTCCACCAGGCCTTTTTCGAACGGGCGGATGATGCGGATCGACATCGAAACCAGGATGAAAATCAAGATTACCGCCGCTATCAGAAACACTATCACTGCGTTCATAGTCGTATCCTTTCTGCTTTAAATTTTCTCTACCGTTACCTTGGTGCCGGAGACCGATATTACCTTTACCCGGGCGTCTTCCTCAATGGGCTCTTCGGCAAACGCTCTCCAGACCTCGCCCTCGATTTGCACCTGTCCGCCAAGGTCGACGTCGATGGCTTTGGTGACGAGGGCGGTCTTGCCGATGAGGGCATCGACGTTTGAGGATTGCGGAGACGGTTTGGTAATCTTCTTGGCCAGGGTCCTGGTCAGAGGCAGCAGGATCGCCGTGACAATAACGAAGATACCTATCTGCCAGTAATATGCCTGCGGGTAGAAGTAGCTGAACACTCCCGATACCAGCGATCCGGCAACGAAACAGGCAAAAATGAATGTCGGCGAGGCCAGTTCAAGTATCAAAAACACTACCGCCGCCGCCAGCCAAATCCAGAAAATGGTCTCCATGAGTGCTCCTTTCCAACTGCGGACAGTCTTGGCGCTGTCCGAACGTATTACCCGCATGGAGCGCGGATATTCAAAAGATTTTACTTCCTGACAGAAATCGCATATAGTACGTGTTGTCAACTTAAAAGAGGCGTCGTTCATTGTTACGCTGCCTGCACGCTTGTAGTTGCGTTGACTTGACCACATCGTGTCGACCCCGGCCAACGCAGCCGAGATAACGACAGCAGCGCTGAAAAGACCGGAGTTTAGCCAGTGTCGGTTTACAGGAAGTTTGCCGCTGTATACGATCTAATGGGCGCCGACCACCATTCCGTCCGGATGGTTGCGTACACCCGGAAGTTGATGCGCCGGTTCGAAATAGAAGCCGCCACCGGTCTTGACCTGTGCTGCGGGACTGGCAGCGCCATCGCCGGTCTGCTCGACTGCGACCTGACGATGGCCGGACTGGACAGGAGCGCCGAGATGCTGGCCGTTGCCGCAAAAAAACTCAGAGGCCGACACGTCACATTGTACCAGAAATCTCTGCCGCGCTTCCGCCTCCTTGATTTACAGAACAGCCGCCGCCTGCGGCGCTTTGACATCGTCACATCCTTTTACGATTCGTTGAATTATCTCAGCAATGAAAAAGAACTTCGGACGACCTTCGAATCGGTTTACCGTCACCTCCATCCCGGCGGCTGGTTCATCTTTGACATGAACACGGCCCGGGCCCTGAAAGCGCTGTGGAGTCAGGACGTATACGCCGACGCTCGTGCCGACCTCGCCTGGGTATGGAAAAACAGTTATTACGAAGAGTCCAGGTCGGCCGACTGCCGTGCCACTTTCTTTGTCAAGAAGGGCCGCGGCTGGCAACGCTTTGACGAATTGCACACCGAGTACGCCTACGATAATGCGACTATTCGCCGTCTGCTCAAAGCGGCCGGTTTTCAAGTGAAGGGCTTGTACCGCTGTTTCACGTTTGACAGGCCGACCGAACGCACCTGCCGCATCTGCGGCGTGGTCCGCCGACCGCCTACCCGCCGGCGCACGGCGTAAGTTGAATGAATTTCTCCGCCTTGGCCAGCGTTTCGAGGTACTCAGCTTCGGGGTCGGAGTCGATCACGATGCCGCTGCCCCCGTAGATGTTGAGTTCCCCGGAATCCGTATCAAGAAAACCCGTCCTGATCGCAACGGACGAATCCATATTCAACCGGTCCCGGAGAACAAACAGGCTGCCGCAATAGATGTCCCGGGTATGCGGCTCCAACCGGTCGATCAGTTGCATCGACATCCGCTTGGGGCAACCCGTCACGGATCCGCCGGGAAAGGCGTCCAGCAACAGGTCCACGCACGTGCGCCCCGGTTTGAGGATGCCGCTGACGTTCGAGTACATCTGCAGCAGGTTGTCCACGACAAAGGTCGACTTGTGGTCCTCGACCCGAACCGAGCCGTATCGGCAGTTGTAGGATATATCGTTCCGGATCAGGTCAACGATCATGGACAGCTCGGAGTCTTCCTTGGCCGAAGCCACCAGTTTCCGCGCGAGGGACTCGTCGAACTGTTCAAATCTGAGCGTGCCCTTGATCGGCTGCGACAGAACCCGCCCGTCGGTGACCTGCAAAAATCGCTCCGGCGAGGTGGAGATAACTCGATAAGGACCGCTGTGGAAAAACGAATAGAACGAGGCCGGCTTGTGCCGCCACAGGTACATGAAAAGCGCGGCGCCATCCAGGTTTTCGACCATCGTGGTAAACTTGATGGACAGACACAACTGGTAGGTGTAACCTTCTCTTATGTAATCAAGAACGCGCCTCACTCCCTCGGTGTAGCCGCTATGGTCGAGCGAGGGGACAAAAGGAGGTATGCGGCGGTCTCCGAGTGGGCCTCTTTCTCCCCGACCGCGATTATCATCGAGCATGACCTGTAGATCTCGAGGTGTCAGATGTCCCGAACCGGTCAGGTGGAGTTTCTCCGAAGCCGGATCATAGGTAAGAAGGGTCGTGTACTTCTTCAAGTGCCCCAGCGGAAAGCGTGAGGTTTTGGCCGTAGTCAGACCGCGCCGCTGCAGTCCGTAGTTGTAACTTAGAAATCCAAACGTGGGGTCTTTGTCAGCGAAGGCAAAAGCCGCTATGTCGCTCCTGCCGGTAGCAGCCGTGACCGGCATTTCCCGGGATGGCTCGATGCCTACATAAGAGAGCCGGCCGCGCGAGCCGGAGGCGTCGGCGAGGAAAAGGTCGGCGCCGAATTGTTGCGCCGCCCTGCCTGCCAGCAGCCAGAATTTTTCAGGCCTGACCGAGACCGAGAATTCTGCATGCATAATCGATTAAACTCCCGCCGTCGCCGGTCAAAAAAGATTCCGGGTGGAACTGGTAACCGAGTAACGGACGGGATCTGTGTTGGACGGCCATGGGGACACCGTCCGGGTTGGTCGCCGTCACCTCCAGGCAGGAGGCCACGCGACTTAAGTAAAGGGAGTGATAGCGGGCGACGACAAACCTCCGGCTGTCCAGAACAACGCGGTCGGTGCGGCCATGAACGCATCCCGACAGGGTGGCGGTGTCGCCCCCGAAATGTTCGTTGATGATCTGCATGCCCAGGCAGATGCCCAGCACCGGCGT
>CBFCYQ010000070.1:0-12040 GCA_965602205.1 uncultured bacterium
GTTGGTTTGCCGAAAGCCCCGGATATTGCGGGAAACGGCGGGCGCGATTTGGGCATGCCCCGTCGACCCTCGACAGCGCCTATGAGGGCGGTTTCTTCGCCGCACACAAAAGCTCCGCCGCCTTCTTTGAGCGTAATGTCAAAGTCGAAGCCGGAGCCGAGGATGTCCTTCCCCAGAAGACCATATTCGGTCATCTGCTCCATGGCCCTTTTAAGCCTCGCGATGGCCAGGTAGTACTCGGAATTGATGTATATGTAGCCGTAGTTGGCGCCGATGGCGTAGGCGGCGATCAGCAGTCCTTCGAGGACGGCATGTGGGTCACTTTCGATTAGTGAACGGTTCATGAACGCCCCGGGATCACCTTCCGAGGAATTGCAGATCATGTACTTGACCTTGCCCGGAACGCCGCGGCAGATTTCCCATTTCTTGAAAGTGGGAAAACCGGCGCCGCCTCGACCCCTGAGACCGGCTTCCTTGACGTCCTCGATGACGGCCTCGGGGCCTTTCTCAAAAGCCTTGATCAATCCATCGTAACCGTCATTGGCCAGGTAGTGGTCGATATCGTCGGGGTCGATAAAACCGCAATTTCGCAGGACCAGTCGCACCTGGGGTTTCAGCATGGGCATCTCGAAAAATGCGGGGATACCGTCCGTCAGCGGACTGCCGTTGCTGCCGAAGTGTCCGACCGCCAGCCCGGGCGACGGGTTGCCCTTAACGAGCAGGTTTTCGATGATGGTTCGGGCCTTCTCAGGAGTCACATTGCCATAGCTGATTCTCGGCTCTCCCGGGAGCTTGACATCCATCAAGGGCTCCAGGTAGCACGGCCCGATACAGCCGACCGGCACAACCGTAGCCTTGAGGTTGTTCTCACGAAGCACCTGGCGGATTACATCCATGAGCTTAGTGGCGCCGGCGGCCCGGCCGCATGTAGCCGAACCCAGATAGATGACGGGAATCTTACTGGCCTTCAAAGATTCCCACTTTTTCCTTGCCTGCGTTCTCTTTTGCTCGAACTTATTCATATTTGCTCAGAATCTCTTTCAGGCCAACCACCATAGTGCGGCCATAGGTTTCGTCGTTGATCTGGACTACCGGCGCCAGGGCGCAGCAACCCAGGCAGGTCACGCGTTGAAAATCAAACCGCCCATCATCGGTGGTCTGCCCCACGGTAATGCCGAGATTCCAGCCCAACTCGTCGGTGAGGAACTGACCTCCGTGTACATGGCAAGCGGTTCCCATGCACACCTTGACCGTATTCTTCCCGGGCCTGGTGAAGCGGAACCTGGAATAAAAGGAAGCCACACCGTAGATCTGGTTTTCGGAGATTTTCAGAAAGCGGGAGACGCGCCTGACCGATGCCTCCGATATGTAACCGTCTTTTTCCTGGATTCTCAGAAGGATGGGCAAAAGGTCGCCCTCGACCCCCTTAAACCTGGAAAATATACTGGTATAGTCTGTGTCTTTCACCGAAGTTTCTCCCGTTCGATTAGGTATCTTACGTTATCGATTTATCTACTCTTTAGCTTCGCCCTCTTCCGCCAGAAAGATGCAATCGGTCAGTTCGACTTCACCCCGGACAAAATCTTCGGCGAAAGCCATGCAGGTTGGCGCCCCGCAACAGCCACAATCTATCTGGCGCAGCTTCTGAAAGACGCGCTCGCGCTCTTTCATTCTCTTGATCGATGTCTCCAGATCGGTGTCGAAGAAGGTGGTAGGGCGTGGCAAAACCGGGTCTTCGAAGAAGTAAAAACCGTCCTCCAGTCTCCGCTCGATCTCTTCATCGTTCACGCTGATGGGCTGTTCGAACTTCTCTCTCTGCTTTATGGTATTGGTACGGGCCACGTACGGATTCTCGACACAGTAGGGGCCGCCGATGCAGCCCTCCATGTGAGCGAGTACCTCGACGAAGAGAATATTGCGAAGGCGCGAGTTCTCGACGTCATCGAGGATCCGCATAACGTGATCCAGACCGGAAACAGCAAGCCAGTTGGGCATCTTGGTGGAACGCGTCAGGCTCCCCAGCATCGTCCAGCCGGTGTTGAACGAAAAGTCCTCCGGCACCTGGCTTTCATCGAATTTTTCTTTAATGGCAACTACGTGCGGCAATAAGATGGAGTACACATCACTGATCGAAACCGCCCCGTCGAACCAGGACTGCGCTTTTTCGGCCGGCTGTCGTATCGACACGATCTTGGCCGGACAGGTAGCGACATAAATGATCCCGATCTCGTCGGGCCGCAGGCCCAGCCGCTCCGGGAAGGCGGTCCTTATCTCACGGGCTGTTTCTTCCCTTGGCACGTCCAGGGGGACGACCAGCTCTACCAGGTCCGGATATTTCACCTGGATCAACCTGATGATTGACGGGCAGTACGACGATATAAGTGGCAGCCGGCCCTTATACGTGGCCATGTACTTCATCAAAACCTTCGCCAGCGTCGTGGCTGAGATGCCGACATCGACAACATCGTCAAAGCCCAGTTCCTTGAAGGCGAGATGGACTATGTAAGGGTGAATGCTGGAATCGAACTGCGAATACAACACCGGTGACGGAACAATGACTTTGTACTTGAACCTGGAGAACTCAGCGACGGGATCGGCAATAGGAACAATAGCTCCTTCCGGGCACACAGAAATACACTGGCCGCAATCAACGCACAGCTCGTTGGTAATTACGGCTTTACCCTGTCGAACGCGGATGGCCTGCGTTGGACAATGACGCATGCACGTCATGTGACCGCGGCACTTCTGCAAATCCACCCGGTGGGCGTGGTAATACTGCAACAACTCTCTCCTCTGCTACTGCTACTCCCTCAGTTGATGAAAAACTTCATGTTGACGCTGGTCCCTTTATCCACCTCGCTCGTCACGTCCAGCTCGTCGGAGTTTCGTTTGATGTTCGCAAGACCCATACCGGAGCCAAAACCCATAGCTCTCATTTCCTCGGTAGCCGTTGTGAACCCTTCCTGCATGGCGGCCGGGACATCGGGAATGCCCTTGCCCTCATCGTCAATTACCACCGTTATGGCGTTGGGTGTGACCGAGAGTTGAACCTGTGCCCTCCGAGCGTGCATGACGACATTCATCTCGGCCTCGTAGGTGGAGATGGCAACCCGGCGGACCAGCTTGGGGTCGAGTCCAATTTTCTTCAGGAGGGATTTGACTTCGGTCGAGACCATGCCGGCGTTGGCGAAGTCGTTGCCCGTGATGGTAAACTCCTGGCTGAGGAGCATGTCCTTTGCCTTTTGCTCCTGCCTCGCGGCCAGCGACGGCAACGCGCTGCCGCTTCTTCTGGATTCAATGACAATGCAGGCGTCGTACATGTCCAGATCCGTTGACAGTAGCACCAGGTCATTGTCGCGGGCAAATTTGCCCGAGCCATCCTTGGGCTTTTTGCCGCGCACAAGAACAACCGCCTTAAACTCCGCCATGTGCGCTGAAATTATGGCCTGCTGCGTGGCCAACCCGGTCAACAGAATCGAGTTCGGTTTGCCGAAGGCCAGGACATCGCTCATAAGATCAGAAGCATAGACGTGATCGACCTCGGCGTCGAGGCCGTCGGCCCCTTCGATAACCATGGCCCCCAGGGCCTGTTTGATGGCTCTAATATTCACGTTGCTTGCGCCGCCTTCGCTGTCTGCTCCGGGAAATGCCGACCTTGCGGGGGCATTGTCGGTTTCCGACTCACCGGTATACGTGTAAGGTGTTTCTAACTGCTTACCAGCCCTAACCCGTAGAGCTTTCCTATCAACTCGAAACTTGGTAGATCCGTGGCAAGGACGGCGATATTGTGCTTGGTGGCCAGGTCCACCGTTTCCTGCGGAACGCTCTTGCCGCTGGTGACAATCACCGCCGAGACATCGACCAGATTAGCTGCAGGCACGACACTCTTGTGCGTCTGGACGGTCACCCACAGGTTACCGGATTTTGCGCCGGCCATGACGTCGCTGAGCATATCTGAGACAAAGACGCCGCTTATCTCGCGGTGTTCGAATTTACTCAATGGCTTGAGTCCGATTTTTTCAATCACGTCTTGAGTGGTCATGAAAGCTCTCCTAGTTTTGTACTCGCCAAAAGCCCGATCGTCGTCACAAGAGAGGTTTCCGGCTCTCCGGTGGCTCCAGGGACAGCATACCCCGGTCGTGTATGAACTCACCCTTGCATAGGGAAAAATCTTCTATCAGGTTGAACGGAAGAATCTTTATTCGCGAGCGAGACGTGTCCCTTCTCTGGTTGAAGTACTCGCTGAGAATGTCCAGCTTATACGGAGGGATGGGTTTTGCCGTAGTCGTCGGTAGGTGTCCAAAGCCTACCAGTACCCACGTCTTCTCGGCCTCGTATTCCTCCCGCAGAGCCTCTACCTTGCAGTCAGGCATACAGCTCGTGCAATGCAGCAGTCCCATCAGATCGTAGAACTTTTCCAGGTGGCCGCACTCCTTGCAGCGGAGATCGAAGCGAAAGGACTGGGCGCTTTCCACGCGGCTCCAGAAGTGATCCCCCTCCCGGTATTCATCGCCCAGCGCCGGGGTGTCTTCCACCGAGAAATAGGTCCTTACACCATTACAGTAAGAGCACTTCTCAAAGGCGATGAAGCCAAACTGTATATTCGTCATTTCCCACTGGTGCTGGCATTCCGACATCTTCTGTTACTTCCTTATTCCGTCCGGCCGAAAGGCGCTTCTCCGGGACTCATCACAGCGCAGCTCCCAGCCATCAAAAAAACCTTATGTTATAGCCTTACCCAGAACTTATCCCTGATACATAGCCGCATAGGCGGTGGTTGGGCAGGTGGCTGACACTTCGCGGATCCACTCCGGGCCTGTCAGACTGCGGGCAAGTTCCTTCCCGGCCAGCTTTTCCGCCGGCCGGAGGTTTTGGGGCCGTCCTGACCAGCCTTATCGGAAAAGCCAACCATTTTAGCCATAATTAACGACAATATATGTAATTGTGAAAACACTCACAAGAAAAATCTGGCTGATAGACTTCGTTTGTCCGTGCGGGCGTTCACTCGCGGACCTTCGGACCGCACCCTGCGAGTCGGGGAGCGGTCCCCAAGAAAATCCTTACGTGTTAGTAGTGTTTATGCGATGCCGGCGCGCACAAAATTTCAGACGACACCGAGAGACATCCCTCTTCGACTTCCAGCCCCATTGACTACAGTCGGAACATTCGTTTGTCAAGAGCGAGCCGGTGTATTATACTGCAGCCATTCAAACGAAAGACATGATAGCGTAAGCGCCGCCCTAGCGACCGGCGCCCGATACAGGAGGACACGATGGATTTGAACTCAACTGAGAAGATTCTCGATTTCGCGATCAAAAAAGAAGAAGACGCGGCCCAACTCTATACCGATCTCGCCGCCAAACTGGACAGGCCTTATATGAAGAAAACGTTTGAAGGCTTCGCGCGTGAAGAATTGGGTCACAAGGCGAAGCTCCTCAGTGTCAAAGAGGGGAAAAAACTGGTTCTGTCTGATGAGAAAGTCCAGGATTTAAAAATAGGCGACCACCTGGTCGATGTCAAACCGGCGGCTGAACTCGACTACCAGCAAGCGCTGATTTTAGCCATGAAAGAGGAAAAAGCGGCCTACAAGCTCTACAGCGATCTCGCCGAGGCCGCCGATGATGCCGGTGTAAAGGAGTTGTTTCTGGCACTGGCCCAGGAAGAAGCCAAACACAAACTTCGCTTCGAGATCGAGTACGACGAGCAGATTTTATCTGAGAATTGAGCCCTGGAGAAGTCCCGATGACTTGCGCCGTGCTAAGATCACGGCTGCAACCACCTTGATAAAAATAGGCCCGGCTTGTGTGCCGGGCTTATTTTATTGGACTGTCCAAGGTGAAGCGCAGGTTAGATAATCGTTTCGGACACAGCGTCCAGGCGGCCGGCCACCCTGTTTGTGCCAATATATTCGAAGATGTTTCGCCAACGGCTGTATTCGCGCCTGATCCGCAGCCGCTGAGCGCCATAAGGGCGGCTGAAAAGCCTCTAAGAGCGTTGAAGCGAATGGTAACGATGTGCGGCTACCTGTAGCGGCGAACCTATCACGGGGGATAAAACGGGGGCATAAAAGAAGTCCCGTGTCGGGGGGAGGTGAACAACACGGGACATTTAAAGCGACTCCAATTAGCTATCACACGCTCAGGATGTGGGTCGCAGAATAATCGGGATAAAGTACCCAACTATTTGTACCCAATATGCCCAATATTAAAGAAGAGTCAACACGTATTGTTTACGTATCTTTTACGTATGGCGGATATAACTGTCTCGAGCGGCCGCACCATAAATGACTGGCGAAAGATCGATTAGCCCGATTCCCTGATCGGTTCGGTCGGGCCGTGGAAGTACAGGCTGGGAGATCGGCAGGTGATCCAGGTGAATTTCACGGGAGCCGGTGAGATCAATCCCGCCGGCTGCCCGATCTCGAAAGCACGCACCGCAAGTATTCTACTTGCGTCATCTCTTAATACCACGCAAACGGCGGAATATTCCGTGTAAATTTGCCGTGATTTAATGTTTATAGAATTTCAGGATGACTTCATGGGCTAACGGTGTTTTCAGCCGAATGTCACCAGTAATGATCCGCAGACACCGAGCACTATTCCAACTGTGCGCCGGGGGTTCAAGGGTTCGCCCAGGAAAATGGCTGCAAAGATAAAAATGAATATGTTACTCATTTGATTGAGAACCCCCGCAATGGAGACCTGTGTGAATTTCATCCCGGCCAGCCAAAGCACCATGGCCAGGTATGCGCCAACAAACGAGCCGGATAACGTGTACTTCCAGCCCGTGCTTACGGTCAGGGTGCCTAGAATCGGGCGGCGCTGGGGGTGAAACAGGAGAATCAGACCCAGCATCGCCACACCGCCGATAAGTCGAATCTCGGTTACCCACAGCAGCGGCGAGGTATTCAGCAGCGGTTTAATCATGACAATACCGATGGCCATTCCGGCTATCGCCAGAACCCCCAGTGTTACACCCAGAACCAGATCGCGGCGGCTAACCTGTTTTTGATTGCTGCGGCTTGTCGCGATTAGAAGTGCACCTATAATCACTGCCACCCCGAACACCTGCCAGAAGGTCAGGCTTTCGCCGAGCCACACGATTGAAAGACCGATCACGAAGGGAGCGTATACACAATTGACGATGGAGGTCAGACCGGCCCCCAGGAGATTAAGGCACTTTAAGAACAGGGAATCGGCAATCCCGATACCCAGAGCGCCGCTGACGAGAAGAAGCAGGTAATCGCCGGCGGATGCGGAATAGAACAGGGTTTCGCCAAAAAGATAAATGGTCGGCACAAAAAGCAGTGTGGCCAGAACCCCCTTAAAAAAATTCAGAGCGATAGGATGAACCGTCTCACCGCTCTTTTTGAATAGTATGACGGCGAACGCCCACGTAACGGCCGTGAGAAGAGCCAGCCATTCACCCGCATACGGAATACCACCGATCATGAGTTTACCTCGGGACGCCCGGTTTTTTTGAATCCCATATAGGCAATCTTGAGGGCAAAGTCAATGGCGGATGCCCGACTTTTCGAATTGAGACCCGGGCAAGCCCGCAACCCCTGCCGGGGGCGAACCGCTCAGTTGGTGAAAAAGTCAAAGATGTTGCCCAGCATATTGCTGTCCGCCCTGAAAAACTCCGTATAACTGCACTGCATGCAGGTTACGGTCGTAAACCGCTTACCTTGAACATCGAAGATTTTGCTCCAGAAACCGCCGGCGGCCCGTATCTCCCCCACTTCGCACCGGGTATGAGAGCACTTGGGACAATGGTAGTTAAATCCCGTCATGGCCGATATGTCCTTTTAGTGTCAACCTGGTCAAGTCATAGCTTCAACCAATATACCGATAAGCGGCGCGGAAATTCAACAAACAATGGGAATGTCTTTACCGGGGCAGTCGGCAGCGTAATAAAAAACTTGCAACGGGCGGACTCAGACTGTAATCTTTGTCTATATAAAAGAATGATCTGTATTCGTTTTTTGCTCTGGAAGGAGGTGACCAGAAGCCGCAATTCAGATCGACTTTCAAGCCTGTATATCGCAAGTAACCAATAAAGAAACCAAGGGGTTATTATGAAATCCGTGAGAAAAGGTCTGTGTTTTCTTATGGCCGCTCTATTGTTGCCGATGATGTTCAGCAACGTGGCATTTGCGGACGATGACGACAATGCTGCTATCGGCGCAAAAAAAAGAGTGATTGTCGGTACTTTCAGGGATAAATCATCGCACAGTTGGTACCGTGGCTCGGACCCTGGTACCGGCATGGCCGATATGTTAATCTCCGCTCTGGTTAAGTCCGGCAAGTTCAAGGTGTTTGCCCGGGATCAGCTCGATGAGATCCTGGCCGAGAAAAACCTGAGCATGTCGGATCTGGCCAATCCCGGTACCAACGTTCAGAACAAGCTGGCTATCGGCGATTATCTCGTCTCGGCGTCCATCACCGAGTTTGGCTATAAGGAAAAGAAGATGGGCGGCAGCAAACTGGGTCTGGGAAAACTCGGGTATACGGAGTACACCGGCCGCATGGCCGTCGATCTACAATTGATCGATCTGGGGTCATCGGAGATATTGTTCGCGGATAACGTCGATAAATCGGAGAAGTCACGTTCGCTCGGCGTCGGCACCAACAAGTTCTCGTTCGCCAGCCAGAACAGGTTTGACGAGCATGTGGTCGGAAAGGCTACGCGCAAGACCATCAATGCCATCGTGGAGATATTGGCCGAAAACATCAAACCGGAAGCCTGGGGCGGCGGCTACTTGATAGTTTCCGATGATATCATGTTTGTCGAAGCCGGTTCGGAAATGGGCATCAAGGTCGGCACGCAGTTCAAGGTGAAACGTGTCAAAAAAGAAGTAACGAACCGTGAGGGCAAAGTAATCAAGGTGCTTTACGAAGACGTCGGCGTCATTGAGGTCACCGAAGTCGAAGAGGGCCTGGCTACCTGCAAGGCGGTCTCAGGTTCGGGTTTCTTGAATGATGATATCGTATCGCCGATGAAATAGTCCAAAAAATAAAAGTGTGCGGCCGTAACTCTCGGTCGCACACGATACTGCTTCATCCTCGATGAATCGGTCATCGAGCGGTTTGCCGGTCGTCTATTGAGCCGGGCCCATCTTGTTAATCTGGCCCATCTTGATTTTCTTGTACCCCTCGGGAATATCGTAAGCACCCGTCGGTGCGTCCTTCTTGTCAAACTCAATAATCTCGGTCGAGGAGTTCACTTCGCTGCCCATCATTTTCACCTGGGCGGTGCTAAGTACCGTCAGGCCCTTGATCTTCTTCATCTCTGTCATCATGTCCTGGAACCCCGGCATGTTGGACATAAACGACGAGGTCAACAAGCGATACATATCAGCATCGATTTCCAGTTCTTCAGTGGACCACATATCGATCTGCTGGCCGCCCATGGGCATGGTCATCTCCAGCACATACTTGGTGCAGTCCCATTCCCCGACTTTCTTCGTTTCCTCGGTGGGGGTTACGGTGACCTTGATGGAACCCATCATCGATTTCATCATTTCGGCCATCTGGGCGGCCTCTTTGTCATCGTCGATATCGGCCATCTTGGTTATGTCGCCGAACGCGTCGAGTGGCATCTCGGCATATTCTTTGGCAGTATGGTCTAACATGTAGATCATGTTCTTGTCGGCACGCAGGATCGTCGATTTGTTGTCGGCGGCGTTCATGCGGGCCATGTCTTTGCCCAGCCATGTCTCGGTGGTATCGTAGCTGGCCGGTTTCTTATTGCCCATCACCTCGTAGGCGTCTGTAAACGTCGTCTGTTTTATGAATGTATCTGCTGCAGTCGGAGCGGCCAGGACAAAAACAGCCAGCACTGCCGCGCTCAGCAGAACGGTTAACACGCCTTTCAGTCTCATTTTCTTCCTCCTTTAGTTCAAGCTTCCATCGTGACTACCAAACAAACCGGTAAAAGATACCCCCGACAAAAACTTAAATCAAGAAAGAAACAATGGCGTAGAGGAAAGGCATGACTGTTTCTATCGCCTTTGGCATAAAGCCGACCGCCCGCAGAGACGGGGATCGCGACGTGGCGGCGCAGGGGTATTCTATGGGCACGCCGGTGGAGCCGGCCCGGTCGGAATACCGAAAAGGTACGCTACCAGGTAACTTACATCTGAGACGTTTACTTTTTCATCCGGGTCTCCGTTGGCGTTCCCTTCCTTCCAGCAAAGCGGGGCCGGCCCGGTCGGCGCTCCGAAAAGAAAATCTACGAGGTATGATACATCCGATACGTTTACTTTGTCATCGGGGTCACCGTTGGCGTTTCCGCGAAAAACAAAGCAGCAGCAGACATCACCGATAAAGTCGTTATCGTGGTCCTCCTGGCCGGGATTGTAATCATCCGGACAGTTGTCGCAAGCGTTGCCGAGACCATCCTCGTCATCGTCGCTCTGCCCGGCGTTAGCCGCCAGCGGGCAGTTGTCCAGACCATCGGCCACCCCGTCGTCATCATCGTCGACGTCGCAGGCGTTGCCGTCGCCATCGCCGTCGGTATCCGCCTGCTCGGGATTATACACCAGCAGGCAGTTGTCGCAGGCATCGCCAACGCCGTCAGCATCGCCGTCGACAAGCTCCACCGTCATCCTGATCGGGAAAAACAATGTATCGACAATAAGTGGGCCATCCAAAGTTGATAACATCAGGCTGAAATGACCGGCGAGATCGTTTGCGCCTGCCGACAGATTCTCTGCGTTGCCCGGGTCAAACTCGAGCTCGACCGACAGATCGGAGCCCGGCGACAAAACCGTCGAAAACGGATTCCCGCTCAACCAGCCTGACGCCGTCGAATCGAAATAGCCGACCTCGACCTGGAAAGACCGCTCGCCATGGAAATTGAGAAACTCCGCGGTTCGCAAAAACCCTTCCGAGCAGGCGTCGACCGTTGTGTCAAAGTAGATAAAGCTGGTTGCCAGAGAACGCGTGGGATGGTCCCACAGACGTATGGCTTCGCGCACAAAAAACAGATTCGCCGGAAGATTTTCGATGCAAAGCGGCTCTATCTCCGAGGCCGCAGGCCAAAACCACGTGCCGATTTCCGGCACGTAGCATACGGCTTTCCTCTTCTCGTATTGTTCACCGTATTGCCAGTCGCAGGCGCCGCCGTTGACGGGATAAAAGGACTGCTCGATGCTGTACCCGGTGTAAGCGTGAAGGGTGTCCATTTCGAACAGGAATATCCTGTCGTCCGGGCCGTACAATCCGCGCAGAAACGACCACGGTTTCAAGTAGACGTTTCCATAGGCGTGGTAATTTACTATTACAGGAAAATCGTGGGCGTTGATGAATTCCCTCATTACCTGAGTCTCCGGCTCGGAGAACGGCCCCGTGCCCCGGTAGGTCTCGTCAACCGGCTCGGGGGATGAGCCGTCATCGTCGTAGCCCCACAGAAAACCCCAGTTCCGGTTGAGGTCGATCCCGTAGCTGCCATCGCCGTTGTTGCGACGGTTCTTGCGCCACATCCCTCCCCCGCCGGGGCTGGCCAATTCATTGTAAAAGTATCCATCCGGATTGCAGATGGGCATCAGCCAGATCTCCGCATTGTCGACCAGGGCCCGGATTTCGGGGTCCTGGTCATAATTATCGAGCAGATAATTCATGAAATATAGGATGATCTCGATTCCGATTGGTTCCCGAGCGTGTATAAGACCGTTTATGAAAATTTCCGGTTCGTCCTCGTCGATTTCAACATTATCGGAAATCTTGAGGGCACAGATCGGTCGACCCTCCAGCGAATAGCCGGCCGTATCAAGGTGCGCCAGGGGATGAAAGCTGGCGAAGAACAGCTCGCCGTTTGTCTCTTCGTAGGTATGATAGCCCCCTTGCGCCTCTCCGGCAACCAGGCCCATGCGGTAGAAATCCTCGAGATTCTCCACTTCGACTTCAGCGTCATACTCCAGGATCAGTTTCTCCCGGTCGGCGGCGGTGGCGACCACGCGAAGACTACCGTCGGGCAGTCGCTCCACGATGTCAAAGTGACTTTTCAGAAAGGCCGACACTACCTCGGCCGGCAGCGG
>CBFCYQ010000071.1:0-11989 GCA_965602205.1 uncultured bacterium
ACCGACACAGCACGTCAGGACGATTGCAGTCATCGAGACCGATCTGTATGGTGCAGTGGCCGATCCGGAACTGTTCTTTTAACACCGTGTTGACCCGGGCGATGATATCGGGACCGGCGGGAAAGTGCTCTTCGGCAACGGTGATGTGGCAGGACAGGGCCGCCTCATGGGAGGACAGCGACCAGATGTGAAGGTCATGCACCTGTCTTACGCGGGGGACATCTTCGACAGCCTCCAGGACGGCGTCAAAATCAATACCTTTCGGCACCGCCTCGAGAAATATCAGAACAGCTTCTTTAATCACCAGGTAAGACGACCAGAGAATCATTACGGCGATGACGGCGGACAGGAAGACATCGATGGCAATCCAGCCGGTGATCAAAATGACCACGCCGCCGGCGATGACGGCCACCGACGAAGCAGTATCGTAGGCCATGTGCAGAAAGGCCGTCCGCATATTCAGGGACTTGCCCTTCTCCGAATGCAGCATCCAGATTGAGAGTATGTTGCCTATCAAGCCGATACAGGCGACGGTCAGAAAGACGGCGGGCTCGGAAATGACGTGCGGGTCAAGGAAGCGGTTGTAAGCCTCCCTCAGAATAAATATGGCAATCACCACCAACGACACCGCCGAGATAAAGGCCGTCATCACTTCGATTCTCTTGAAACCGTAGGTCGATCTCTTTGTGGCGGGAAGCCGGGAGCCTTTGACCCCCAACCAGGCCAGCCCCAGGGCGGCCACGTCCGACAGGTTGTGCACCGCGTCGGCGATAAGGGCCAGGTAGCCGGAGATGAGTCCCCCGGCGAACTCTGCAATCGTGATCCCGATATTGAAAACGATAGCCAGCAGCAGCTTTTTGCCCGACGCCGGGCTATGAGAATAGCGCTCTGCCATACTATTAATTAACGGAAGAATCCATCAAAGCGTTACCCGTGGTAGTTCATGTTAAAGCAAGTATTTGCCAATCCTGTCCAGCCCCGCTGGCGGGCAGTTCCTCCGTGGTGTCCGTGTTAACTGTCAAGCCCCTACATTACTTTCAAAATCATAAAGCCCAGGATCAGCAGCACCACGAAGGCGATAGCCAGGCTGTTAAAGTATTTGTCGATAAAGACGCCGATCCTGAGGCCGTGTTTTTTGTAGAGCATGCCTATCAACCCGGCCACGACGAAAAACCGAAGGGAACGGCTGACGGCCGAGGCGATAAAGAAGGGTATGAAATGCATCTCGAAAAAGCCGGCGGCAATTGTGAAAACCTTATACGGTATGGGCGTAAAACCCGCAATGCCTACCGCCCAGACCCCCACGTTCATACCCGCCAGTTCCTTTTCGTTAAACCAGTAACGGGCCTGAGCGAGCAGTTCTTCGGGGGTAGTGCCGGACAGGGTTGCGGTGAAAGCGACAATTTTCTCTCCGATCAGTTCAAAAGCGCCATAACCGATCAGGTAGCCCAGGCAGCCCCCGATGACCGAGCCCAGCGAGCAAACCAGCGCGAAGCGGTACCACCGCCGGTAGGCGCCCATGCACAGCGCTATCAGCAGGGCATCCGGCGGGACCGGAAAAAATGAAGCTTCGGCCAGCGACAGAAAAAAAAGCGCCGTCAGGCTGTGCGGGGACTCGCTCCACTTCAGCACCCAGTCGTACAGCGAACGCAACCATCTCAGCGGAGCCGCTATCAGTTTAACCATGGGGCAGTGTCTATCCTTTGCCGGTTTCTGAATTCTCGGTAATCTTCTCCAGCTTCAGCCTCGTCAGGCGGTTTTCTTCCTGTTCGAGTATCGTGATTTTCATATCAGCAATGATTATTTTCTCGTTCTTGCCGGGCAGTCTGCCCAGTGTGTCGATCACCAGCCCGGCCAGGGCATCGACTTCGTCTTCAGGCAGTTTACTGCCCATGAGCTTGTTTATATCGCCCGGCCAGACCGAACCGTCCGCATAAGCTATGGTCTCAGAATGCTTGACCAGCGGCATTTGTTCCTCGTCGTACTCGTCGCGAATCTCACCCACCAACTCCTCCAGGATATCTTCGAGGGTGATAATCCCGGCCGTCCCGCCGTATTCATCTAGGACCACGGCGATGTGATATTTCTTTCTTTGAAATTCGTTGAGCAGTCTGGAAAGGGGCATCGAGTCAGGGACAAAGGTGGGTTTGCGAATCATATCCCTCAAGATGATGAGTTCCGGATTCATCTTTTGCAGGATAATATCCTTAGTGTACATGATGCCGATGATATTGTCCAGATCGCCTTCATACACCGGGTAGCGGCTGTACCCTTCCTCGATGATGACTTCGGTGATTTCGTTCTGGGCGGCGTTTATGTCGATGCCCACAACGTCGGTGCGTGGCGTCATGGCGCGGCTGACGTTGGAATCGGCGAAATCGAAAACCGACTTTATCAGTTTCTCTTCCGTGGCGTCGAATATACCTTTTTCCTTGCCCTCGAAAATCATGTGGCCGATCTCTTCTTCAGTAATCAGCGGCCGGGCAACATCTCTCTTTATGCCGAGCAGTCGGACAATGAGGTTGGCCGCCGAACTCAGAACGAACGAAAACGGCGCCGTCACGCGGATAAACAGGTTAATCGGGCGGGCGACGTAACGCGCGAATCTCTCCGGATGTGAGAGCGCCACGAATTTGGGCACCAATTCGCCAAGCACGACGGCCGTGACAGTGATGGCAACCGCAATGACGGCGACAGAGATACCGGTGGCGGTTCGCGCGATGATACCGATTGAAACGCCCTCCAGATATATCTGCAGTTTACTGACCAGGGTGGCGCCGCCAAAGACGCCGGCCACGGTGCCGACGAGCGTGATGCCCACCTGGATGGTGGCCAGGAACTTGTCCGGGTTGGTGTGGAGTCGTTCAGCGGCGGCGGCGCCCTTCTTGCCCTCATCCATCTTCTGCCTTAACCGACTCTTGCGGCTGGCGATAACCGAGAATTCAGAAAGTGCAAAAAAGCCGTTGGCCAGAATCAGCAGAATGATAGCAAGGATTTCGATTATCAGTGTAGTATCCATGTTACGACATCATGCCAGTCAGCTCGCAACGTTCACCGGGGCCGTCATGAAGGTACTTCTCACGCATAGCCGGTGTATATCGATTGCTGACTAAGTTTTTCAAGCCTCGCGATCCGCTTCTCGACCGGCGGGTGAGTCGAAAACAGCGAAGAGAAACTCCTTCGGGAAAGAGGGTTGGCGATCATCAGGTGAGCGGTAACGGGATGCTGTGCGATGGCGAATCTGGTGGGGGCCCGGTGGAGTTTGTCCAGGGCCGAGGCCAGGGCGAGATACTTGCCGGTCAGATGGCCCGCCCGGGCGTCGGCTTTGTACTCGCGCTGGCGCGAGATAGCCGTCTGTATCATAATGGCGGCCAGGGGAGCGACCAGCGCCGCCAGAAGCTGACCAATACCGCCTCCACGGTGCACGTCGCGACCGTAGCCGTAGCCTCCAAAAAACGCCCCCCAGCGGACAACGTAAGCCAAAAGGCCAATAGCCCCGGCAAAGGTGGCGGCCACGCATCCGATGAGCATATCGCGGTTTATGATATGAGCCATTTCATGAGCCATGACCCCCTCCAACTCCTCTTCGTTCAAAACCTGAAGTAGGCCCTCGGTGGCGGCAACAGCCGCGTGCTCGGCGTTTCGGCCGGTGGCAAAAGCATTGGGCGCCTTGGATCGAATCATATAGACTCTCGGCATCGGCAGCACGGCCTGAGTTGCCACGCGTTTGACAACCCGGTATAGACGGGGGTGATCGACTTCGGAAATCAGGCGGGCACGGTACATCTTGAGGATGATTTTGTCAGAATACCAGTAGCTGCCGAAATTGAGCAGGGTCGCCACAGCAAACGCGACGATCATACCGCCGCGTCCGCCGGCAGCATAACCTAGCCACATAAAGATGATCACCAGAGCAACCATCAGGATAGCGACTTTAACACTGTTCATTGCAGTATACTCCTGCCAAAATTAATGCAGAATCGGCCCTAAAGGTCAATAAGTTTCCATGCCTGATATATGGGGGATATCGGCGGAAAGTTCCCGCCTCCCGCAGGCAGGAGAGATACCGCTGGGAACCGGCAAAATCAGCGACTCCAACAGGAGTGAGCATCACTGGTTGCAAAGAATCCGTTGTTTTCGACTCCAGCGGCGGCACGGCTATCGGATACGCTTCCGCTTCGTCCTGCCGAAGGAGATATTCTCATTTGAAAACTCCGCCGTCTCGTCGGCCGGGCCGTTTCCATTTGCCTCATCGACAGCCGGTTTCTCGGTGGTCTCCTCGGTTTTTGCCCCGGAACCTTTGCGGGTCCGAGAACGGCCGAATTGCGGTTCCTCTGAGGATCCCGGGAGCTTATCTTCTTCGGGCTCCGACGGCTTGGATTTAACCACGTCATCCGCGGTTGGCCGCTCATCTTCCGATGGGCGTTGCCCTGCGGGCGCATCCGTCTTTGGGGTTCCCGGCTCGTCATCCGGTACCTGAGTCTTGGATTGGGTCGATTCCTCGACCTGCTTGATGCCGGTTGAGATGAAGTCGGTTTTCCGGGAGCCTTCATCGCCTTCTTTCCGCTCCGCAGCCCGATCCACTGACGGCGCCGCCTCGCGTTCCTTGGGCCGCTCCGGGGGCTCTGGTGTCCGGCTCAAGGCACTATCGGCCTCTTTTTCTTTCATCGCAGCCAGTTGGGCAGCAATCTTGGCACGTTCCCTCTTGATCGTATCATCTGGCAGGCCGGAGTGAGGCGCCTTGCGAATTCGCTGCTGGCCGCCCCGATCGCGGCCGGTAGGGGGAATCCTGCGTAGCTGCCGCGGTTCAACCGCTTCCTTATTTTGAGCCGTCTTCTCGGATGCAGGCTTTCCGCTCAGGTCCAGAGGGCCCTTCTCAGTCTTTTGCGTATCTTCAGCCGGATTGGGTTCAAGATGTTCGGCAGGGGATGGAGTTTTGGCCATGTCGAAGGGCGAGGTTTCCGTATCCTTCTGCCGGTGGTCACCGCGGCCAGGGCCGCGCCGTTCGCGGGAAGGTGTCGGCTCCCCACGCTTGCGCCTGGTCTGAGTGGTGCGAGTCGGCTTACGACCTCTGGTTTCACCACCTGGCCTACCTGATTCGCGGCGCCTGCGATCGGTGGTGCGTGTCGCTCCGTCCTCGCGCTTAGACGTGCGGCGCTCACGAGAGGCACGTTCGCGGTAGGGTGTCGTTCTGGCGGGGCGCTCTTTCGTATCTCTGGTGACGGTTCGCGCGGTTTTTAACTCGAAGGTCTGGGCAATGACCGCCGAACCCACGGAGTCACCCCAGACGTTCAGGGCGGCCCGCAAGCGGTCCACAAAAAGCAGGTCAATCAATATCACCGTCCCTAAGCCGGGATGGGTGATGTCCGGAAGACCGGTCATAGAAAACGTGACAAGCAGAATCGACCCTGACACCGCCGGCAAGCCCGCCGTCCCCAGTGAGAGAATCATGGCGGCAAAAGCGACGAGCAGCATTTGCAGGATCGAGAGTTGCCCACCTGCCAGTTGGGTGACGAACATGGCCGCAATGACGGCAAACATGGCCGTGGCGCCGATATTCAGGAACGTCCCCAGTGGCAGCGCCAGCGAGGCAGCACGCTCATCGACACTGTTTCGCACAACCGCCGATTCGTACGTCAGCGGCAGCGTGACCGATGAGGAAGCGGTACCAAAGGCCGTCAGAATCGCCGGACTGGTTCTGCCAAAGAACTCCCCGGCCGAGCGTTGACCCAGTAATTTTAGTGCCAGGGGAAGGACAACCACTCCGAGGATGACCGCCGCGACAGCAAGAGCAACCGCATAGGCCGTGAAATCTCCACTCAGGTGGTACAGGTCGTAGCGGTAGGTGGCAATCTGCGTGGCCACCAGGGAAGCCAGCCCGATGGGAGCCAGGAGGAGCAGGATAGAGACCAGGTTTACCAGGACGTGGTTGATTCCCTTGAAAAATCTGACCACGTCGGCGGCCTTGGCCGTCACCGAACTCAAGACGGCGCCGAACAAAAGAGCAAACAGGATGATCGGCAGGAACTGCCCTCCACCGACCGTTTCCACCGCGTTGGGTGATATGTAAGCTCGAAAGAAATTGGCGAGGTGGTCTGACATACCGGATATGTTGACTTTGTAGGCGGTGCTCAGTCGGGCGCCTTCGCCGGGCTGAACAATGCCGCTCACCAGCAGTCCCACGCCGACAGCGACTGCCCCGGTGACTGCGAAAAAGAGCACGGTCTTGCCACACGTGCGGCCAAGCTTTCTATAGTCGCCAAGCACGGTGACTCCGGTGACGATGCTGGAGATAATCAGCGGCAGGGCCAGAAGGACCAGTAGCTGGAGAAACAGGTTGCCGATAAAGCTTATTCCCAAAGCAAAATCGGGCGTGAAGAAACCCAGGCAGGCGCCCAGCAGCAGGCCCACCAGGGTAAGCAGGGCGATCAAAGTCGAATGTTTTGCATTCATCTCAGGTTGCATCCTTTAACTCACAAAAGCTTTCAGCCAGCCGCTTCCCCTCGCTTTCTATATTTCCGTGAGATTCGTTCTCGCAGACTACCGGGGCAAATCAGCGACGGCTGGAAGACTCTTAGAACAATATAATACACATTAGTATGACTGGAGTAATTTAACTCCGGTCCATACTATCTGTCAATCACTTGCGAGACAAATCTCTCATGGCATATTACCTCAAATTCTTCATAGGTTACACATTCTGAGCCCATTAGCAAGGGTTTTTCTTGTCTGGCCGGTTAAGCCGTTGCGATGTGCAGGGATAACAGCCGATGGCTTGGGAGCTTACGCCCAAAGCTGTCCGGGTTTCCCTCAACCGGAGTGCCATTGCCGCAAGTGGCGGCCAAACGGCAATAGTTGACCTTAAACTTACCTTGATAGTGATTGTCACCACACCAGGAGAAGGATATATTAAACCGGTATGGACTTTTTTGAGTCTGAACAGCCTGAACCGGACTCGCTGGATCAGGAATGGCGCCCCCTGGCGGATCGAATGAGGCCGCGAACCTTCGATGATTTTGTTGGCCAGGAGAAAATAGTCGGCCCCGGTACGCCCCTGAGAAAGGCCGTAGAAAGTGATCGGGTCTCGTCCCTGATATTCTGGGGGCCGCCCGGGACGGGCAAGACAACGCTGGCGGCACTTATCGCCCGTTCGACCCGGGGCCAGTTCGTCCCCTTTTCGGCGGTCAGTTCGACGATCAGCGAGGTTAAGAAGGTCATATCCAAGGCCCGAAACTACTTTGAGATGTCGGGCCGGCGCACCTACATTTTTATAGACGAAATCCACCGCTTCAACAAAGCTCAGCAGGACGCTTTTCTGCCCTACGTGGAAAAAGGCGACGTGGTGCTGATCGGGGCCACCACGGAGAATCCATCGTTTGAGGTCATCTCGGCCCTGCTGTCGCGCTTGCGAGTATATGTTCTGGAACGTTTGTCCGAGCACGACATAAAGCAAATCATCGGCCGGGCTCTGACCGACCATGATTGCGGGCTGAGAGTTGAAGGTCTGACACTCGATGACGGGGCACTGGATTCGCTGGCGGCGGCGGCCGACGGTGACGCCCGACGCGGCTTGACACTTCTGGAGGCCACGGCCGCCTTTGTTGACGACAGAAAAACCATCACGGTCGAGGACCTGAGGGCCGTACATCAGCGCGGTTTTTCCATTTACGATAAGGACCGGGAGGAACACTATAATATCATCTCGGCCCTGCACAAGGCCCTGCGCGGTGGGGACCCCGACGCCTCCCTGTACTGGCTGGCCCGTATGCTTGGGGCCGGCGAGGATCCCATGTACGTCATTCGGCGGGTCGTACGTTTTGCCACCGAAGATATCGGACTGGCCGATCCCTATGCCTTGACGCTCGCCTTGAACGCCCGTGACACTTATCATTTTCTTGGCTCGCCGGAAGGCGAGCTGGCCATCGCCGAGGCCGTCATCTATATGGCCTGCGCCCCCAAGTCGAATTCAGTCTACACTGCTTTCACCAAGGCCCAGGCCGACGCCGGGGAGCGCGGTTCGCTGCCGGTGCCGCTGTGGATCCGCAATGCCCCCACGCGCCTGATGAAGGAATTGGAATACGGCAAGGGCTACAAATATGCGCACGACTACGAAGATGCCCTGACCGACCAGGAGTATTTCCCCGAGGAGTTGGCCGGCACCGAGTATTATTGTCCGGGGGAAGCCGGTCGTGAGACCAGGATCGCAGAGTATCTCAAGAAATACCGCGAGTACCGCAAGCGGCTTATGTCCGAAAAATAGAACCTGATAGCTGATGGAGTCTTTCGGTGGTTACTCTAAAAAACTAGCCGATGGCGCGAGCACAACACCATCGGCTCTGTCTCTCTGCTGAATTGCTTGAAACAGTCTACTGACTTGTTAAACACATTCCATGCCAACTGCAGTCATCCATTGGCCAAGCTAACTCGCTTATTGACAACGGAAACTGGAAGGATAATTGCAAGTGAGTGATGCGTTGGGGTTGCTGACACCCCAAGGGTGATTCACTCGGGGGTAATAACAACCCCCGGGCGTGTCACGAAATTGCCCCGGACTTTTTCTCTTTCGATACGACAATGCCGTAGCGGTGAATCATCTTGCGCAGGTTAGCGCGATCCACACCCAGTTGGCGGGCGGCGGCGGCAACGTTGGAGTGCGTTTCATTCAGCGCCTGGACGATACAGGCCATCGTAAAGTCTCTGACGCGCTGATTGAGAGTTTTGTGGTTTCCCGTATCAACGACAAAATCCGTATAGTTGAAATCGAGATAATTGCGAACATCTTCGGCCAGAATGATGTCGGAGTCGGAAAGGGCAATCAGGGACTCGACCGTATCCAGAAGCTCGCGGACATTTCCCGGCCAATCGTAACTGAGCAGCACGTCGATAGCCGACTGGTCAAAAACTTTGGGGAGAATGCTATTCTCTTCGCTCAGTCTCTGCACGAAGCGGTCGATCAGCAGGGGGATATCGGACTTTCTGTTGCGCAGAGGCGGCAGGAAAATCTGGACACCCTTGAGACGGAAGTATAGATCATCGCGGAAGGCGCCCTCGCGAACGAGTTTTTCGAGATTCTTATTGGTGGCGCAGATGATTCTGATATTAGTTCTGCGCCAGTCGGAAGCGCCCAGCCTCTGGAATTCACCGGTCTCCAGAACGCGCAGGATCTTCCCCTGGGTGACGATGTCCAGGTCAGCTATCTCGTCCAGCATGACGGTGCCCTTGTCGGCAATCTCGAAATACCCGACATGGTCGGCCACGGCGTCGGTGAAGGCGCCCTTGACGTGGCCGAACAACTCCGATTCCACCAGGCCCGGAGGTCGGTGATTGCAGTTGATGACCATCCAGTGCTCGTGCTTACGGCGGCTGTTGAAGTGAATGGCGCGGGCCACCAGTTCCTTGCCGGTCCCGGTCTCACCCAGAATCATGACCTTTCCATCGGTCTGAGACAACTTGTGAATCCGTTCGTACACCTTTTGCATGCCGGGTGACCGGCCTACCAGCCCGTATTTGAGTTCGGCCAGGTGGGAACGCTCCTGGTGATTCTTTTTCAGGTGATAGGCTTCGACGGCATTGCGGACCGAACGCGTCAGCCGGGAGATCGACTCTCCTTTTAAGACGTAGTCAAACGGCCTCTCTTTTTCATCGATTTCATCTTCGTCATAGTCGCCGGGATAGCCGGTATGGAAGATGATGGCCGAGTCGGTGCTGATTCGTTTGATTTGACGGGCGGCGGTGATGCCGTCCATATCGGGCATCCTGATATCCATAACCACCGCGGCGACATCATCGTGTTCTTTGAATCTGGCCACCGATTCTTCGCCGGAAGAAGCCAGGATCACGGTATACTCGTCGCGAAACAGTTTGCCCAGAACCTCCAGGACGTCAGGATCGTCATCGACCAGCAGTATTTTGTGTCGGGGCATCTCAGACATAGGATAAAGATGAAACTTCAAGTCTAATGGGAGGATTCAAAAAGCCTTAGCTTTGTTTCAAAGGTTGTTCCCTGGTTAAGTTCACTCGATACCGAGATGCGCCCACCGTACATCTCGATTATCTTTTTCACCATCGCCAAACCTATTCCCGTACCTTTGCCGGGCTTGGTGGAATAAAACGTGTCAAAAATGTGCGCTATATGTTTCGGTGCAATACCCTGACCGTTGTCGCCAACCGTAAGATGACAATACCCTGTATCAGATATCCACGACATAAATATAACAGGATTTTCCGATTTAGTCAAGGCATCAAGACTGTTACGGACCAGGTTGTCAATGGCCACGAACAACTGGGGGCGGTTGGAAACCACCGTCGCTGTTTTCTGCCGGTCGGGATGGCAATGTATTGTCACGTGCTGGTTGGATATCCTCAACTCGTTGGCGGCAATAACATCTGCAACGACTTCGGCGAGATCGACTTCCTCCGGCTCATAATTGGAATCGATTTTAGTAAAGCGGGATATCAGCTTGGTCATATCCACCGCTCGCGAGACCGACCGGTCTATGATACAATGGAAGTCGTCAAGCGTCCGACGGTCCGTGTGTGGGCCCTTCCACATCTGGGCCATCTGGGCTAAGGCGCCCTTGGCCGGGAACAGGGCGTTGCGGATTTCGTGGGCGAAGCCGCCGGCGATCAGCTTGGCCTGGCTGATCTTTTCTTCATTGGTCCGTTGAACCTGCCTTTCCGCTTGCTTACGCTGGAGGGCGTTGACAAAAATCTCGCCCACCATCCTAAGAAGGGTGATGTCTTCGTCCGACCACATCTTCTGGCGGGTTGTCGAATCCAGCCCCAGAAAGCCGATAAGAGTGCCCCGGTATACCATAGGGACCGCTATCAAAGACTTAACGGATTGCCGTCTCAGGGTCTCCGTATCGGATGCACCATCTTCGGACAAATCAGCGACGCGCGGGATGTAGATAGTTTCCAGGCGTTGCAGCTTGTCCATCCACCACGGAATGCGAGCGGTTTTCAGGTCAGCCAGGGCTTCTTTGAGTGGCTCGACGCCATCGGCGCACCATTCGTGAGTATTGCTCGCCCGCGTATTATGTTCAGAGAACAAAAAGACATAGCCGCGATCTACTTCGGTGGCCCGACCGATGGAGCGGAGAGAATGATTGATCCCTTCATCGATCGCGTCCAAGGATAGGTGGATGAAGTTCGTCGAGATGGTTGCCACTAACTCTTCCAGGGCGAGCCGGTAATGCAGTGTCTCTTCAGCCCGCTTGCGGTCGGTGATATCAAAGGCCGTCGCCAGGTAGGCCTTCTCGCCGCCATACTCGATGGTGCACCCGCTAACGTCACACCACCGCTCCTCTCCGTCTTTGGTTACATATGGATATTCACTGCTTGGCGGAAGGATCTCTCCTCTCTGTCTCGCCTCGACTAGCTTCCTGATGGCTTCCTGTCTATCCGGGCGCACTATTTTCCAGAAAGGCATCTGTAGTAATTCTTCGCGGCTGTAGCCGGTAACCTTCTCCATCGTGGGGTTGGCGTAGATGATCCTCGAACTTTTGTAGATAAATATCGATGCCGAGGTCGATTCGGCCAGCGAACGGAACTTCTCTTCGCTCTCCTGGAGCGCTTCCCGGGCCCGGCGGCTCTCTGTAATATCGGTGGCGATAACCAGGGCCAGGGTTACTTTGGTTTGAGAATCATGGAAGGGCTGTATGTTCGTATGGTACCAGCGACTGCCGTTGTGCATGGCTATCTGCGACTCCTCAAGGTATTCTTCGTGGGAGTTTATGGCCTGTCGGACAGTCTGCATCATATGGGGCGCTGATGCGGGCGGAAACATCTCTTCAATGGTACGGCCGACGATGTCTCCGGAGCCCCGGCTAAGATGCTCGGCGCCAACCCTATTGATGAAGACAATCTTCCCGTCATAGTCGATTAGGGCGATAACGGCCCGGACGTTCTGGACCAGCAGGCGATATTTTTCTTCGGATGCCCGGATGACATCTTCGGCCTGCTTCTGATCGGTAATGTCACGGACACT